>NZ_AAWS01000019.1 GCF_000169175.1 Microscilla marina ATCC 23134 | reverse complement strand
TGTTCTTCCTTCTTCTTTTATAAAAGCTTGTTTAAAATTAATGATCTAGGCTAAAAAAGTGTCCCCGAATACAAGTTCGGGACTTACAGTTTTTACGCGTTAACTTCGGTAATTTTTGCGCCAATAGCTTTAGCTATTCGCTTAAAAATGTATCTCATTAGCACAAAAAACTCATCATTTTTAACTCTGAAAACAAAATTTAAACAAGCTCTAATTCTATGCTGAGGCATCAACTAATAATGCAAAATTAATAGATACCCCTTGGTTTTAGCCCAGTATGTAGGAAAAAGTACCAATTCGTTACTTTTGTCCCTAAATTCGATGACATCGTCCCAAAACTTGCCCACTTTATCCCTCAAAAAGTTGCCTCGCCTTCCTCAAATAGCCTTCATAGTACCAGCATTTCAAGAAATAGTACAATAAAATTCTCTTCTTGCCCCTTATATACCACCAAACTGCCTTTTCGTCCCTGTTTTAGGAAAGCCTTGCGGCTCTTGCTTTTTTTGTACAAAAACAATCAGGGGACTCCGAAAACCTAGCAATAGAGTAGGGAATTTGATTACTAATAATTATAAAATATGAAATTTTTAAGATTTACATTATTAATAACAGGGCTATGCGCCTTGAGTTTTTTTGCGGAGGTGAAGGGGCAAAAAACTGGTCTGATATGGAATGATGGTAATCTAGTGGCCTCTTCTAATCTGGGTTCGCTCAAATTCAAATCTAATTGGAATGGGGATAATGTCTCGAACCGTCCTATTACATTTAATGTAAAAAAAGAGGATGTCGTAACCATTAACAATTACAATGAAAATAGGGTACTAGAGTTATTAGGTTCTACAAATTTGAAACTTAATTCCGGTTCAATTGAAGGAGGTAAATTAAACAGTCTTGGACACCTTGAACTCCGAGCCAATAGTGATGGAATAGTTAACGACGAACGTATCAAGTTTTTTGTGGCTGACAAGCAACTAGCATCTTTTATGATTGACGACAGAGCTCAAATATTTGAGTTGTACGAGAATACCGACCTTAGGTTAAATCTAGGGTCAATTTATGGAAGCAGGTTAAGTAATAATGCACACCTTATACTCGAAGCCAATAATGATAAAACAGATGCTGACGAGCGCATCAAGTTTTTCGTAAGAGGATCACTTTTAGCTTCTTTTATGCACAGTAAAGATGGCTATAAATCATTGATCTTACGCCCAAGCACCAATTTGAACATTTCTGATGGTAAACTTTCATTTGGGAAACAGGATAATTTCAAAAAAATAGCACTATGGGATAGTAACAACGACTGGTATGGATTAGGTATGTCGTCAGGAGAGGTTCGTATGCAAATTGGAGGCCAAGGAGGTAACAGGTTTAGTTTTTATAGAGGAGAAAACAAGCTTTTAACTATTGAGAAAGATGGAACTGTGATAGCCAAACGGATAAAATTAGATATAGGCAGTTTCCCCGACTATGTGTTTGAAAACGACTACGACTTGATGCCTTTAGAAAAAGTAGAAGCCTACATCAAAGCCAACAAACATTTGCCTAACATGCCTAGCGAAGCTCAAGTATTGAAAAACGGCATGGACGTAGGGCAAATCAATACTATTTTGGTAGAAAAGGTAGAAGAACTGACCTTACATACTATAGCACAGCAAAAGCACATCAAAGCACTGAAGGGCGAAATAGCCGCTTTTAAAGCCCAACTCAAGGAAATCAAAAGTTTATTGAAGAAGTAATTTTATCATAATGAAGCATATCACTTATATTTTGCTAGCGGGATTGCTATGCCTGTGTGGCATGGCTAAGGCCCAAAACTACACCACGTTTAAGTTTATTGCCGAAAAGGACAATAAAGTATTAACTATACGCAACAGCAACCTGAACAAAGAAGCAAAACAGGTGCACCAAAGTCAGCTTGCCCAGTTGTTTATTATGAAAAAGCTCGACAACTATAACGTATTAATTGCGTTTGCGCAAAACCCTGATTTGTTTTTGAAACGAAACAATGATGGTTCGCTGAGCCTGACAAAAATTCCAGGTAATGATCCTAAACCAATGGATTTTCAATGGACAATATTGTATGCAGGGTTTCCGTACCTGGTCATTGCCAGAGCTAGTGATCCTAGCCGAGCCATTCGTTACGATCAGGCACAGGGCAGGTTCAGGCTTGATGCGCTCCCTCAGTTGCCTAATAACAGGAGTAAAATAGCTGCCGATTTTCGCTTCAAAATCGAAAGAGTTCTCAACACCTTTTAAGCTTTTTTAATAAACGATATGAAATTAATTAATTTATATATAAAAAAAACACTGTTTTTATTGCTGTTTGTATTGCTATGGCAAGGCATACAAGCACAAAAAACAGCCGGAGTGTTACATTTGCATAAAAACAAGTATGCCTCCCACGCCAATCTGGGGTTTAACCTTCAGAGCAATTTTATAAACCAGGGGATAAAAGGCGAAGCCACCCTGGAGTTTTGGGTCAAGTCTACCCAAGCAGGTAACCACTGGATGCTGACCGATGTAAGCACCGATGCTACCCAGTTTAAACTATATATGCACAATAAAAACCGATTGGCTCTAAAGGTAAAAAACCATCCATTGGTAACCATAAACGCAGGCAATGTAGAGCATAACTTATGGCACCATGTCGCATTGACAGTGTTTGCCAATGCTACTCAATGCGAACTGTATGTTAATGGAGTAAAAAGAGGACAGTTTCCCTTTAGTAATGGTGTTTCTAAGTTATTTTTTCTCAAGAAACACCATCAGGAAATGTTTCTGACCGAAATAAGAGGCTGGGACAGACGAAGAACTGCTGCTCAGATTGCTCAGAATCAATGGAAGTCGTTTATCAATGAAGATTTGACAACCCTGAAAAACAGTCAAGGGCTCAGATGTTTGTATGGTACTAACCAGCAAAGCCAGGTTCCTCAGCCTTCGTTGCTCGACCTTACGCTTGGCTACTGGCAAAATGCAGTACCAGGATTTGCCACAAAAGTAAAGGCTGTAGCCAAATACAAAAATGAGCAACTTGCCATTACCCGTTCCGATGTAAATCACCCAATACTGGACAACAACATTATTCGGCTTACTGCCACCAAAGGGGTGTACGAAAATAAAATACAATTGCGTTGGCTGCATATTAAAGGAGCCAATGGTTACAATATATATAAAAACGGAACCCTTATCGAAAACAAACCCGTGAGCGGCACCACAGTATCTACCGAGATTCATTACGATGACGCTTCGATTTTACCACAGGAGATGTACGCTTACAGGGTAGAAGGCTACAAAAACGAAGACGGAGGTTTTAAACCTTTGGGTGTTGATCAGGGCTTTATTTTTCCTAATGGAAGGATTACTGGAACCGTAAAATCGAAAGAAGAATTGCTCATGGAACATGTGGCAATTACTGCCAAGCCTGTATCGCAGGGTCTGTATGGGCGTGCCTTGAGATTAAATACCAATACTACTCCGGTTACAGTAAAACAAATAGAGGTGTTCAGAAACCTGCCTGCTTTTACTCTAGAGTTTTGGTACAAAGGTTCGGGTGGCAACAATACCATTTTTGCATTGGGTAACACCAAAGTACAGGTGGCTGGCGCCAGTATAAAAGCTACCCATCATACTGGAGGCGACTATATTAAATTGAATACCAATAAGGTAATCGACAATAAATGGCACCACTACGCCGTTACTTTTGCCCAAACTGGAGGGCGTATTTATGTAGATGGAGGCAGGGAAGTAACTGTTAACCTAAAAAAGACTTTTACTGCCAATATAAGCAATGCTACTGCCTACCGTTACAATAACCTGGCTTTGGTAAGCTCGTTTGCGTTCAATGCGCAAATCTCTAAACCTTATGCTATAGATGAATTGAGGGTATGGAACGCTCAGAAAAAAAAGGTGCTTAAGCAGGGCAATCAGGTATGGGAAACTAACCAGGAATATAGCAAAAGATTAGATACTGAAACCAAAGAACGTTATAAGCATGTAATTTCAGGCAATGAAGCATCCTTGCTGTTGTACTATCGTTTCGACCTGGGACATAACCACAATGGGACATCTTATGTATACAACCAGGCAAAAGGCCAGCGGGGAAGTTATACAGGCAGTGGCAAAAATGTACAGTGGCTGGCTGCTACCGCCCAACCTGCAGCTTTGCAGTATGGCACATTTACCGACGACCAGGGTAAATATACACTGGCAATGATGCATACTGGTACGCAAGCCAGTGGGGTAAACTTTAGGGTAACTCCTCAGAAACCTGACCATACCTTTGCCCCGACATACCGACAAATAACCTTGCGAAGAAGTCTTAATAAGGCTGAGTATACCAAAGAAGCCAACTTTATCGATGAGTCTACTTTCCCGCTTGCTGGGCACGTGTTGTACAAGGTTGACAATAAGCTGTACCCAGTACCTGCTGGGCAACAGTTTACACTGGGTGGCAGGCTAATCCAAGGTAACGACCCCAACTTTAAGACTAATCAATCAGGTGCTTTTAGTATAGGTGCACCCGTAGGCAGGTATGCGGTGGCTGTATACAATCCGCTGGAAGAAATGTCGCCAGGCACCCAAACCCTGGCATTTGATGGCAAAGACGATTATGTAGTAGCTGAAAAGGCAAATAACTTTCAGAAAAACGGTACCTGGTCGGGTTGGATAAAAAGAGGTAACTTTGGGCAGGAGGGTGCCCCAAGACTACAAACCATTATGCAAGTAGGTAATGTACGTCTGGTACTGAAAAACAATGCCTCGCTACAGCTTATGAAAGGTAATACAGTGCTGAAAACTTCTGCCGAAAACATAGGCAACGAATGGAGCTTTTTTGCTTTTACGTACAACAAGGCTACTAATCAGTTTGTATTGTATGTAAGAGATGTACCACATTACAAAGATGGAGCCGCAGGCATCAATATGCAGGGTAAACTTCATTTGGGTACCTATCAGGGCAATCAGCGCAGTCAGTTTTTTAAAGGAAACCTGCACCTGATAGAATATCGGAACGTGGTGGCAAACACAGCCTTGATTAAGCAAATTAAAAATGGAGATTACATAGCCAGTGATCAAAACAATCTGAAGATTTCTTATGGATTTACCGAGACTGCTCAAGAAACTATGCGTACAGTAAGCTTATTACCCAATGCACAAAACTATGTACTTGAGCTAAAGAACGGATTAAAAAGAGACGAGCAGACATTGCATACCTATACTCGTAAGACCAAGCAGTTGTATGAAGCTGGAGGAGAAGAGGAGTATGTTAAGAAGCTAATTGACCCCAATAACCCCAGCCAGTATAACTTTAACATTATAGACCCAATAACCGATTTGAAGTTTTATAACAAAACACGTTTTGGTTTTGTAGGTAATATCGTTATACCCTGTGGTTGTGACATAGGCTTGTGGAACGTACGGATAAAACGTACCGACATAATAACTCCCAGGTACGAAAAGACCTACACAGGCAATGCTGCCAAAGCCTTGTTTAACACAAACTTTACTGTATTTACGCTTCCGGGTTTGATGCCAGGCAGGTACAAAGTATACCTGACCAACCAAGAAAACTCAACCATTCAACTGGAGTCGCCTGTAATAGATTTGACTAAGGGCTGGAAAACCTTTCAGTTCGAATACCGCAACCCTTTGCAATTACAAGCACAGATAATCGCCAAAGTTGGCAATACAGAGCAGTCACTGAATACTCAAACAGGTTTGTCGAGAATTAAAGCTAAACTGACAAACCTAAAGCCAGAAGAATACTGCAGCGACAAACAAGCCTATATTTTGGAAAAGCAGGTGGGGTACTTACTTACAGTAAAAGCCTTTGAGCAATACCGTACAAAAAAATGTTTTACTAAAGGTGTAAAGTATAAATATACAGGCGATTTGGGTACAAAAGTGGCTGAGTCGGGAGGTTCTACCGGCCAAGATACGTTGTTGTTCAGGGCACTGGAACCCAACTTTATAACACCCTATACCCGTACTTTAAACATAACAGCTACCCATGAGCAAAGAGTAAAACAAATTCCTGTAAAAGCTTTTGTGACGGGAACCACCCAGTACAATAATGACTTTACGCTGGAAGCTCCTCCCAACATTATAGCAGTAGTACACGACCCTCCAGGCAGCAATAGTTCAGCTTCGTTGTCGAGCAATGTGAGTTTTGCTTTTTCCGAAAGTGTATCGCATGCTGGAGGAGCCGACATAGATATTGACTTTTCGACTGGGTTGGATAAAGAGTATTATACTGGTTTTTGGGCTGGTGTAGGCGGAGGTGCCTTGTTTCTGGAAAAAATAATAGACACAGAAACCAAAAATAATATAAAAATTACCGAAAACTTTAAGTTTGGAAACGCCAATACCAGGGGGGCAGAGGTAAGCCTGAACCAAACCATTACTACTTCTAGTGACCCTGATTTGCCTGGTATAGCCAGCGACATATATATTGGCTATACACCCGTGATTCACATGGGTAAAGGACGAACCCTGAAAATGAATGGTTGTACTCCAGATTTTAAGGAAAACGTAAACGTAATTAAGCCAGACCGTAAACCTTTCTTTGTACATACCCATCAACATATAAAAGATGTGACCATACCCAACCTGCAAAGAGCCAAGGTGGTGGCTACCAGCCAACGGGATAAACAAATGTATCAGAAACAAATAAGCCGCTGGAATGCCATCCTTCAGCAAAACGAACAAGCATACGCCAATGCTGCTTCGCTGGCTAAGTTTCAAGTATCGAACAATGCTGGAACCCAAAGTTTTCCTGAATCAGTGGCTTTTTCGGCTGGCGCCAATGTATCTTACGAGCTAACCGATACTAACAGCGAGGGAGATGGCAACACAGAGGGAACTAAAACAAGTATTAACAAAAACTTTGGTACATCATTTAACATTTTTGGAACCTTGATAAACTTCAACACAGGAGTAACAGGTTACCACGAATATGAAAAAAGTAAGAATGAGGATGGCTCACGCAAGGATACTTATAGTTTTTCTTTGGCAGACAGCGACTTGGGCGACCAATTTGACATTTTAATAAAAAAAGATGTGAATCATGCATATGCCACACCTATTTTTAAAACTGTGGCAGGCAGAAGCAAATGCCCAGTAGAAGTAGGTACTCAACCCCGTGAAGGTGTAGAGATTACATCTGATGCCCAAACAGGAACTGCCAACCTGGGTGAAGCTGTGGCTTTTAATGTTACTTTGAAAAACACCCAAGTAGCCAGCGAATCTACAGGTACTGGCAAAGATAAAACCTATATGCTAAAGGTGTATAAAAACTATGGAGCAACTGTTAAATACAACGGGCACCCGCTAAACGAAGGTGGACAAGTAATTATACTGGATACAGAAGAGCCAGATTATGTAAAAAGAGGATTGCTTACAATTGAGCGTAATCCTGCTTCACCTAAAGTAAAATACGAAGACATTTCTGTGGTTTTTTATTCTCAGTGCGAAAACGCCAGCGGATCTATTAATTATTATGATGCCAACGTAAAACCAAAAACCCATGTAAAGCTTGCTGATACCTTGTATTTATCAGCAGAATTTCACCGCCCTTGTGTAGAGAAAATAGAGCTGCAAAGCCCTGCCAATAACTGGGTAGTAAACAGTCATTCTGGTAATCGGATAGATTTCATTTTTAAAGTTGCCAATCCGGAAGATTCGTTCAATAAACTTTTTATTGAATATTCGACTGCCCAAAGCAACGTACCCGAAATATTGGCTGAAGTAACTAATCCATTGACCACGCTTACCAAAAGAGCCGATGGCTATTATATATATTCAGCTGATGTAAGCGGGTTGCCCAATGGAGCTTATAACCTACGTCTGACTCCTCAGTGTGGCATTGGAAACGAGCTCTGGCGCAAGCAAAAATCAACTGTGTGGATATCGGGTAATATTTACCGTCAAAAACCCATATTTGTTGAACTTACACCAGGTAATGGTAGTGTATGGGAGAGCGGAAAAATTAAGGCAAAACTTAACCGTGCCATCAAACAAGATGGTTTAACTTCGCTCAATATTTCACTGCGCGGGGTATTGGCTGGCAAAGAGTATGTACCCACATCGGTTAAATTGGATAATGTGGCAGACTATCTGCAGGTGCCTGACCAAGCCGCACTAGATTTGAATGGCGCATATACCATTGAGTTTTGGGTAAGACCTGATCGTTTACCAACACAACAGGTAGCCATTATAGAGAAAGGTAATAACTTTAGAATTTCGCTGAGAAATAACGGGCAAATAAACAACGCAAGATCGTCATCTTCTCAGTCGCTGACAGTAGCCAAATGGACCCATGTAGCCATTGTATATGACGGTGACCGAAATATAAAAACGTATTTTAACGGACAACTGGTAGCCGAAAAAGGAAGTATACTAAAATTCGGGATCAACAATGCCCCATTAACGGTGGGTAAAGTGTTGAATGGCGATGCTTTTATTGGTGCTTTGGACGAACTGAGGGTGTGGAGTGTAGCCAGATCGAAAGCGGCTATTGTGACTGATTACAAACGAATGCTTACCGGAAACGAAGCCAACCTGCGAGCTTACTATGTGTTGGACAACATAGCCTTAGGTACAGAAAAAATGCGTGACTTTACAGGTAAAACGATGGGTACAAAGGCAGTAGGTGTGGCATGGGATACCCGAAGCAATGCTGCACCAATGGATAAGGATAAAGTAGTACAAAGTGTACCTATAGATATTCACCTTTCTGGTAACCGGGAGATTATTATTGAACCTAAGAGCAACTTCCCTGATATTTATCTCGAAGGAGCCTTGCTTACTGCTTACATTGCCGAAGGTGCAGCCACAGATCACTTTGGGAATAAGGCTAATGCCAAAAGCTGGAAATTTCTGGTAAATAAAAATAAGGTTTCCTGGGATATAAATAATATAGAAATTGCCCAAAAACAAGGACAAGCCTACAGTTTCTCGGCAAACCTGCAGAACAGCGGGGCTCTAACACCTACCTACAGATTTGAACACTTGCCCAATTGGCTTACTTTGGCTAACAAGCAGTTGAATACTGGATATAACCTGCCTGCGGGGTTTAGCCACTTGGTAAATTTGACAACAAAGGCAAACCTTGCCAACGGAGTGTACGAAGATTGGGTAAAAGCCCACACCCCACATGGTGTAGAAATGTTTCATGTAAAACTCACAGTGTCGAGCACAATTACCCGAAACTCTCAGCAAGTTACCTTTGCCTCTAAAAAGGCCGAAAATGCAGCCACAACAGGAAGACAGGGTTATACATTGTCGAAAAACTACCCTGACCCGGTAGAAAACACAACCAAGTTTGACTATTACTTGCCAGAAGATACCTATATAGAAATCAATATCTATAACTTATTAGGTCAAAAAGTGAAAACGTTGGTATCAAAAAAGCAAAAACACGGTAACTACACCATTGTTTGGGACAAAACAAACCAACAAGGCAGCCCTGTGAATGCAGGTATGTATGCCTATGAACTAAAAGGTGGTGGAGTACGCATTGTAAAAAGGTTGATAGTAAAATAATAGCAAAAGTTTGACAAAGCCTTAGAACTTATCTAAGGCTTTGTTTTTTTAAATTTTATGATGAATTGTTGCCAAAAAAGGTAGACTACTTCTAACATAAAACCCATCACTTTTCAACCTCTATCACATCATCACCATAAAAATTATACTTATGAAATATTTATATACGCGTGTAATTTGTGCCCTGCTTGCTTGTGGCGCCTTGTTTGGTTGCCATAAGAGAAGCAACATACAACCCCAAAAGGAGCACCCTCAAGCACTGGCAAGTAGTAATGTCCGTACTACTGCGTCCATATCTCAACAGAGTATGTTGGCGGCTACCTTGCTCAATACCCAGTGGCGTACTTACTTTGAACTGCCCCAGATGTCAACCGATGACATGGCAAACACGATGATTGTAGAACTGAACAAAAGAACAGCAAACGACATCGCTTCGTTGACAAACATCAACCAGCAACAATTGGCAGCCTATGCCCTTGCCTACGATTTGCTCAGAAAAGCGGGCATCAGAAGTGCCCAGACGCTTAAGGAGATGAGTTTACCCGATATTGTAAATACGCTCATCGTTGAAAACTCGCTTCGTTTGGAAGAGTACTCGGTACCCGCTCTGCAACAAATGCCTGTACAAAAACTCGTGCAATTGGGTTATAGTTGGTACTTGCCTCAGGCACACGCCCCCTTGCTGGCAAAGCTGGCAAATGCGACTCAAGACCCATTATTTGCCGCCAAAGACAGTGCAAACAGGGGCTTGGATGTGTTGAAGATAGTAGCCACCGAACGCAATGGGATGAATGGGTTTAAGTACTTGGGCACTTACCATGTGCACACCAACGGAGACAATTTTAACCTGGTATTGGGAGCTTCCAATGATTTGAAAAACTGGGTAAAGGTGGTACAAATTGATGTAAATGCCCACCAGGGCGACATAGTAAAGTGGGGCAATGGTTACCTGATTACATACGAAGAAGACAAACAACAAGGGGCAAATAACATTCGACTGCGTTATTATGACTCTTACGAAGAACTAGTGGTCAACCGTTTCTCGTTTGACAAAAAACTGGAACGACAAATAGGCAAAAACAATGTGGAAGGCACTCCAGACATCAGGGCATTGAGCGGCACCTCTCCCTTGAATGGCTCTATTGCCTTAGGATTTCATTATTATGATCAAATACAAGGGGTACCTGTAGACAAACTGGCGTTTGGAGTATTGACCAATGGCAGCCAGTGGAATAGTTGGCAAGATGCTATAGCCAACTACAACCTGCGTGAAATGGATTTTAGGGGAAACATCGGAAGCCGCAAGAGCTTTCAATACCAAGGGCAAACCTTGACCCTACAGGAAGCCCAAAAGGCTTATAACAGTTGGGACACCTGGAATGTAATGTTGGGTGAGGGAGGCTTTTATACCAGAGTAAATATCCAAACTCCCCTCAACGCTACCTCTTTTGCCAACCCTTCTATTACCCATCTTTCGGGCAATGAATATGTCATTACTTGTTTTATGCCTAGCGAAGGGAATCTTCCAAGTGAAAGAGGAACGTTGATTTATGAGGTAAACCTATAAGTCTCCAGACTTAACACCAGCAAATAAGGGCAAGTTTTTAACTTGGCTCGGTTCAGAGAAGCGAAAGGATTGGTGGGATGAGCAGATAGCGTTCACACCAAGCTGTGTAGCGATTGATTTGATTGTACATAAAAGAAGTATTTTGAGCAACGTGAAAAGTCTGAATTCAAACAATTACGCACCAGATTTTTCACTGCGTTCAAAATGACAAAATCCATCCCCCAGACTTAACACCAGCAAATAAGGGCAAGTTTTTAACTTGGCTTGATTCAGAGAAGCGAAAGGATTGGTGGGATGAGCAGATAACGTTCACATCAAGCTGTGTAGCGATTGATTTGATTGTACATAAAAGAAGTATTTTGGGCAACGTGAAAAGTCTGAATTCAAACAATTACGCACCAGATTTTTCACTGCGTTCAAAATGACCGCATCACAGTACACTAACTCTAATCAATTTAGCTATTAAGTTTGGTTAGAAGATTAGCTTCTATTTAAAAAGTCTAAACACACAAAAATCTGAAAACAGCCTACTCATTTTAAATATCAGTTTGTTTGGAGAACGCCTGAAAATTGGTTGTACATTTTACCCGTTTTTTTAGTAGTAGCGCTCATTATCGATAATTTTACCCACCACCGGGGAAGTCGAGACCTGGCAGCCTACCGCCCCACTGACAAAAGAGTGGAGCAAGCTCGTAAAGGGCAAAAAATTGGACAAAAATAAACCGAAGAGTTGGTGTCCGATGAAACTGAACTCACCGATACGGCTCGTTCCCTGGATCAGCCATTGCCCGAAGATAAAAATCAGCCCTTTTTCATGCTGTCGTATTTCCCTATTCAGCAATGTTTTTTTTGTGGAGCGGCTAGCCCCGAATCTATAGTGGGGGCAAACAGCCCCAAAGGTATTCGGCTTGATGGTAAACGACTGAAAATAAAGGGAAAACTGACCTTGAATACTAAAAACCCTGAGCACTTATTTTACATTCTAAATGAGGCAACAAGAGCAGGCTAATAACAGCAACATCATTGCTTATGCAACAATGTTGCATATTTAAAATTAATTCTATACCTTCGCTTCGAATTTTTCAATCTAGTACCTTATCCTCTAAGTAAATGCACCATTTATTTTGGATGAGATTTGTTCTCTGATGAACTTCAAAAACCGATGGCTACAGCTTTGCTGTGCCGAGCTCTGCCAACGGCTAATTGAGCAGAGTTAGTTTACAATTCCGATGCATATCGGAACCGGAGCTACGCGATATTTTTTAAGTAAAGTCAGGGGGCAAATATCGCCGAAATAATGTATCAGGTATTTAGAGGTTGAGGTACTAAACTACTTGCTTTAATTCAGGGCTTTAAGAGTAGCTACTCATCGTTACATACCCATTCTATTTACTTTTTTTAATGCTGTAATAAAGCGGAGAAGTGTGTCTTTTCCGAATGAAAAAACTATTTGTCCCACTTACACAAATTATGGGATATGGTGACTTATATTTTTAAACACGGGCTTCGGAGGTAAATATCATAGAGGAGGTCTTTGCCCGCTTTGATGTGATGATGGGGTATCAACACAAACATTTAAAGTTTCAACTCAACATTCAAAACTTGTCCAATGTTGAAACTTTCCAAAGATTCATTGTTGGTTCCTCTGTACCTCAGTTTCCTCGAAGAACCGTAGCATCACTCACTGGCTTATAAATTCTAAAAACATTCCGCAGGTAGTTTTATTGTATCCACCTGCTTTTAATATGTTCCTGGCTGGCTTAACAGACTTTTATCAATCACTCATTCTGTACGGGAGAAATCAAAACCTGCTAGTATTTGAATGACACTATTCATATTCAATCTATTAATCCAATCATAAAACATACTGTAATTTATGCGATCCAATATTACTTTCATATTAGTTTTCCTGTTCATAACTCAAATTGGGTTTGGTCAAACGGGTAGCATTTTCGGAACCATAAAAGATAAGGCGAATAAACCGCAGTCGGGAGTCCACTTATTATTGGTAAAAACGTCACTTGGGACTACCTCTGACGCCAACGGTAATTATTCTCTGGAAAATATACCTGTGGGTAATTACACCTTGATGGTTACAAAGGTGGGTTTTGGAAAACAACGATTGCCCGTAAGTGTAAAAGCAAATGAAAAAACCAGGGTAGATATTTCGCTGCAAGAAGCTACGTATAATCTGGATGAAATAGCCGTTTATGGACAACGTAAGAAGATTGTTTCTGCTACCAGAACAAATCTGGAGCTGTTGGATATACCTATGGCAGTGCAAGTCATTGATAAACAAATAATCCAGCAACAACAAATCATTAACCTGAGAGAGGTTTTTAGAAACATAAGTGGTATTCAAAATACGGCTGCCTGGGGCAATGGTTCCCGAAGACTTGCGGTGTCGTCCAGAGGTTTTTTATTAACCGATGCCAATTACAGACGAAATGGTCTGCTTATTATGAACGAAGGGAATCACTTTTCTGATCATATTGAGGAAGTACAGATTTTGAAAGGGCCTGCCTCAGTGTTGTATGGAGATGTATCGCCAGGAGGAGTTATCAACTTTGTAACCAAAAAGCCCCAATTGACCGACTTTACCAATTTGCGTTTAACTATGGGTTCTTGGGGCTTGGTGAGACCTTCTTTGGATTTTAACAAAAAACTGGATACCGATGGAAAGATGGCTATGCGCTTAAATGCTACTTATGAAAAAGCAAATAGTTACCGCGACAGAGTCACGAATGAATATATTATGCTTAATCCATCATTTTTGTATAGACCCAACAACAAGGTGAATTGGACAGTAGAGGGGATATTTAGACAAGATAAGAGTGTGGAGGACCCTGGTATTTTTGTGCCAGGTGTAACCCTCGAAGAGGCACGTTCTATCCCATATAATCGCTTTTATGGAAACCCCGCCGCCCGTAATGAGTTTACCGAAACAAGCCTGGTTTCTACGCTGGAGTTGAAGCCACTTGCCAACCTTCAGATTAGACTTACCAATCAATACCAATCTGTTCCACGTCTTAATCGAGGCATATGGCAAAATTGGGTACACAGTGTAGGAGATACCGTGGCATTAAGTAGTTTTGGGATCAATAGTAATGACCCGGCCAACCATCCTTCATTACAGGCTTTGGATGTTACACTGGTAAATAACAATCAGGATATTGTACTAAACGAACCCATCATAGAGTTTGGCAATTCTGCCACATTTAATGCACTAAATAACTATGCTAACCTGCTGGAATTAAATTACAGCTTCAAAACAGGAAGCATCAACCACAGTGTATTTGTAGGTTTTGATTATACGTATTCAACCGATAGAATTACTTATGAGCGTTTTCCTAATTCTATTGGGTCTTTCAACAATCCAGATCCATCAATTATGAATAATATTCTAGAGTTAAACGCCACACCAAGCCCTTATAAGGATGTTTTGACAAGAACCGGTTTAAATATTCAAGAGCAACTGATGTTGTTTAATGATAAACTGCACTTTTTGTTGGGAGTACGCTTTAACTGGTTTAAAAGAGATAGAGACTATGACAATGAATCAGAAAGACCAGATGACTATTTAAACGTGACAGATAATCCGGTTATTCCGAGGTTAGGGATGGTTTTTAAGATAAAATCAAATATTTCAATTTATGCTTCTTATGCAGAGAGTTTTGAGGTAAACGGCCGACACAGGTACAAACCTACAGAGTTTTTAGATCCAACTTTAGGTAGACAATTTGAGGCTGGTGTGAAAGCCAATCTTTTGAATGAAAAACTGGGCATAACGCTGGCGGCTTTTTCGCTCAGAAAAGAAAACCAGCCCAGTTTTATTTTAGCTACCTTGGCCGACGAAAGGGGGGTAAGCTATGACCCTGCCGAAGTTTCCATAGATGGACATATCTTGTATATTTCAAATGCACAACGAAGCCAGGGGGTGGAACTTGATTTTAACGGGAAGATCACCAATGAATTAAATGTTTCAGGTAATTATACTTATTTACAAACTTCCCTGCTTGATGATGTTATTTTCAAAAAAGGTAATGAGTTAGAAAATGCCCCTAACCATAGCCTTGGGTTATGGGCTAATTATAAGTTTTCGAGAATTCTAAAAGGTCTTTCGCTTGGTTATGGAGTGTTTTATCAGGCGCAGTATTTTGGAGATAAAGATAACAGCGAAGGCCAAACCCATTTTGCCAATACGAAGATGTCTTTGATGGTGGGTTATCAATACAAAAAGCTACTGCTGCGATTCAATATTGAAAACCTAACTGATGAGCGCACCTATTTTAACTCGTTTGGTTACTTTTGGTTGCCACAACCGCCCCGCAGAACCTTATTTTCGATTCACTATAGTTTTTAAGTGAGCACTAATAAAATATTCCCTTTTTTTGACAGTAGTTTGGCCAAAAAAGTAGGGCTTTCTTATAAAAAGTGAGAAACCTCTCTGAAGCTTGCAAGCACAAGGTTTCGATCGGGCGTGGAGACACTGCCCGAGGCGGAAATATGGTTTTTCAGGGGTATATTCTCCTAAAGATTCTTTTATAAGAAAACCTTGGCCAAAAAAGGGGAATGTTTCAAGATCAACAACTCTTGTGTCTTGGTCATTTTTGCGAAAAAGACTGGCGCAAGGCCTCGTTTGCAAACCATGAAAAATTACCTAAAACTATGATCTGGAAAATAGCCAAAAAAGAAGTCAGGGAAATCACAAGATCAGGGCAGTTCACCATTTCGCTGGGCATTGTCTTACTGCTCATGATGGTAGCTACCCTGCTGAGTTACAGGCACTATCAACAGACCAACAAACAGTATGAAGGTGCTCGAGTAAGTGAACGCAGTATTTGGGAAAACCAAGACAACAAAAACCCCCACAGTGCGGCCCATTATGGCACCTATGCTTTTAAACCCAAGTATCCTCTGTCGCTAATTGATCCGGGAGTAGACCGGTATTTGGGTATTTCGGTATATCTCGAGGCTCATAAACGCAACGAAGCACAGTTTATGGCTGCTGCCGACCAAACCGGCTTATCTAGGTTTGGTAGCATTACCCCCGACTTTGTTTTACTCTTTTTGATCCCGTTGTTTATCATACTGATTGGGCACAATGTGGTAAGCAAAGAACATGAAAAGGGAACACTAAGGCTGGTCAAAAGCCAGGGAGTTTCTATGCGCTCGCTGGTGGCAGGCAAATGGTTGGGTATGTACGCCCTTATATTGGGTATTACTGGATTTACATTTTTGATGTTGACAATTTTTCTAAGTCAAACCAATGTACTCACTGGATTGGACTGGGGAACTTTTGGCCTGGTGTTTTTTACATATTTAATCTATTATGCCATATTCAACTCGATAGTATTAATTGGTTCAATTCATATTAAACACGCAAGCCTTTCACTGGTAAGCCTTTTGGCAATATGGATGATTACTTGCCTTGCTTTGCCCAAAGCCTCTACTACTATTACAGATTTGCTGCATCCATATCCTACCCAACAACAGTTTACCGCGGCAATTGAAAAAGACAAAGCGCAGGGCCTGGACGGACACACCCCCTGGAGTGCTGCCGCAAAAAAACTGGAAAAAGAAACACTCAAGGCCTACAAGGTTTCCAAGCTAGAGGACTTACCTTTTAATTATGATGGATATCGTATGCAAAAAGGCGAAGAGCACGAAGCCAAGGTGTATTTTGAACATTACAAGGCGCTCAGACGCACTTATCAACAACAAAAGAAGGTCTACAACAGGCTCTCTGTCTTATCTCCTTACCTTCCGGTTCGTTTCCTTTCAATGTCTTTGGCACACACTGATTATGGCACTCATTGGCATTTTTTAGATGCGGCTGAAAAATACCGACTTCAGTTACAGAAAACTCTCAATGGCGACTTTGCCAAAAACTCCGCTTATGGCAACTGGGCATATAAAGCCGACAAATCGTTATGGGCTAAAATTCCCAGGTTTTCTTATTCGCCTCCTAAGCTAGGGCAAATCATCCGCAAAAACACCTGGAGTATTATATCATTATTCTTCTGGTTTATTTTATCAATGGCAGGCTTCTTATGGTCAGCCAAAAAAATATAGAAGCAATGAATTTAATAATTATGCGCACCGAACTAAAGCAGCTTTATCGCAACAAGTGGTTGTTGGTATTGAGCAGCTTGATACTGGCTCTGTTTGTATACGCCGGGTGGAATGGAAAAAAAAGAACAGAACAACGCGACCAATCTATCAAATTGGCCATCAATGAAATGAAACAGCAGGACAAGCTATTGCTTGCTCGGTTAGACTCACTCAAAAAAGGATACAAATTAGACCTACCCAGTTGGCAATACCCTACCCAGCCAACCGCCACTGGAAACTACAACCCTCGGATAGCTGCTTTTCCCTCGGCTAACTTGAGTTTTATCGCGATTGGGCAAAGCGATATTTTTACCCATTATGTCAAACCTACCATCAACGACGACGCTATTAGTCTATCGTTTACAGAACTATCCAGCCCGGTGCGTTTGCTTTTTGGAAACTTTGACCTGTCTTTTGTGCTTATTTACTTATTGCCTCTGATTGTTATTGCATTTTGCTACAACATATTAAGTATTGAAAAAGAATCGGGCTCTTTTAGAGTAGTGGCAGCCAACCCTGTTCGTATTCACCAGTGGCTTCTACAAAAAACCATCTTACGCTTTTTGGTCATGGCGCTTATTATTATGGCTGGTCTCACCCTTTCGCTGATAACAAACGGCGCATCACTTAACTACACCGCCTTCAAGTTTTACCTGGCGGTCATGCTTTATGCACTCTTTTGGTTTGGCCTATGCTTTATAGTAAACCTGTTTGGATATTCTAGCGAAAAAAACGCGGTTACGTTGCTTGGCCTGTGGATTTTGTTGGTATTGATGGTTCCCTCCGTCATCAATCAATTGTCTGCCAGTATTTACCCTATGCCCTCCAGAACCATTTTGATCAATGAAGTAAGAAAAGCACAAGCAGCCGCAGACAAAGCACAAGATAAAATACTAGATGAGTTTTTAAGAGATCACCCCGAGATTGTGGTGAGCAGAGAAGCTGAAGAAGGGACTGCTTACAGGTGGTGGCAACGATATTTTGCTTCTAAAGAGGTGGTAGAAAAACAAATGATGCCTTTGCTTAAAAAATTTGATCAAAAACTGGTGCAACAACAGCACTTGGAAAGAAGACTTCGTTTTTTATCACCATCTGTTATGATGCAAGACGTACTGAATGAACTGGCAAAAACCTCTACCGATCATTACAGAGCTTATCGACAGTGTGTCAGTAGATTTACTAAAAAATGGAAAGACTTTTTTATCCCAATGGTCTATGCCGAAAAAGAATTTACTAAAGAAATGGTCAATAAATGGCCTCAATTTACATTCAATGAATCAAAGATAGCATCAAGGTTTATTTATAATATAGCTGGGTTGTTTCTGTTTTCATTGATCATAGTGTTGATTGGTTTTATTATGAACTTGTTTAAGTTTTAGGCTTTATAGTAACTTAAGTGCTTTTGCATCAATGTTGCGTATAGGGACAGTTTTTGATATATTTGAGCTGTTTGAGACAACATACATTCATTTTACACTTTCATTAGTAAGTAAATAAATAAAGCCTGTGTTTAGCACAAATCAACACAGGCTTTTATTGTATATGATGATTTTTTGCAACTTGTTAACTTTTGCAATACTGTTGCATAAACTAATACAATCTTTTATATTTGTTAAATAACATAAACATATGTCGTTGTTTTCCACAAACCTGAATTTTCATAAAAAAGGGCTTTCTCATATTGAGCTTAATTGTAGTAGGTGGAGCCAATATCGCGCTGTTGAGCTATGAGCGATTTTCGGAGCTGGAAGCGAGCAACAGCGACATTTGACGTACACTCCTGAAAATATCCTGGTTGAAGAAATACAAGGCGCCTGTGCTTTCTCCCAAGTTTAACAAGGCCATCCTGGCGCTCAAAGGCAAAACAGTTACCATTAGTTGGTTACATGATTCCTACCGAAATGTATGATGGAGGAGGGTAGTTTTGGGTGTTGTCGGCTTTGCCATTCAAAAGTTGCTATTTCTGCGGGGGTGCGGGATCGGAGAGTGTACTCGAACGTATACACCAAGCGCAGTAATTTCGATACAGGCAAAGCGACCTTTAAAGGGCAGATAGAGCTCAACAACAGTAATCTTGATCTCTTGATTTATATTCTGAGGGATGCGGAGCAAGTATTAAAAAAATAGCTAAGAATTCATTCTGCTTTAAAATAATAGGCTGTTTTATTAAATGTATGATGAGTATCTTACTAATAATAAGCGAGTTAGATGTTTACTAGATGAAGAGTAATTTCATTAACTGAGTCTCTGACGCCCATAAAGGGCTTGGGTAGACATTAGAAATATTAGGAACTAGTCTAAGTAATTATTATAGATCTAATTATCAATGAGTTATCCATCATACATTGTGAAAAACAGCCTAATAATAATAAGTATGGCCTGTTTTGAGCGCATTGGAGCGTTATGAAGCAGGCTTTTTTTAAAAAACCATATTTCTATGTTAGAAGCAAAAAACCTCAGTAAAAAGTATGGCGACAAAGTAGCGGTTCATCAATTGAACCTGGCCATCAATCCGGGAGAAATTTTCTGTTTGCTGGGAGCCAACGGAGCCGGAAAAACCACGACTATTAATTTGTTTTTGAATTTTATTACTCCTACCGAGGGGCAAGTCTCCATCAAAGGTATCAACGTAGCCAAGCAGCCATTAGAAACCAAAAAACACCTGGCCTACATTCCCGAAAACCTGATGCTGTACGCCAATCTGAGTGGCTTAGAAAACCTCGCTTATTTTTCGGGGTTGGCTGGTAAAAAATTTAGCAAAGCCCAATTGATTGGCTTTTTACAAGAGGCAGGCCTGCAAGATGCGGCTCACAAACAACGGGTGCAAAAATACTCCAAAGGCATGCGCCAAAAAGTAGGCATTGCTATTGCCCTGGCCAAAAATGCCGAGGTGTTGCTGTTAGATGAACCTACCTCTGGACTGGACCCCAAAGCCAGTAATGAGTTTGCCAAATTATTGCAAAAACTCAAAGAGCAAAAAGTGGCTACCCTGATGGCTACCCACGATTTGTTTAGAGCCAAAGAAACAGGTACCCACGTGGGCATCATGAAAGAAGGGCAATTGGTAGAACACCTCACTACTCAGGAAATCAACCACTCTGATTTGGAAAAGCTGTATTTACAGCATATGAATTAAGCCTTTAAAAGTTGAAACAACGATGTTTAGATATTTTTTTGTCAAAGAACTCAAAGAAGTACTGCGTGATGCCCGCTTTCAGGTCATGGGTGGCTTGGTTTTTATCTTGTTGATTACCGCCACTGTGGTGGGGTATCAGGGCTTTCGCCAGTTGCAGCAAATGCGTAAACAAGCCCAAAAACAAGTGCGAAAGGAGTGGGTTACTCAAAAAGACAAACACCCTCATTCGGCGGCTCATTATGGACATATCGCCTTTAAGCCCAAGCCAACCTTGAGTTTTATGGACTTTGGCCTGGATGCCTACACTGGCATGGTGGTATACCTGGAAGCCCACAAACAAAACGATGTGTTGTATAGTCAAGCCCAGGATTCCAACAGTTTAATTCGTTTTGGAGAAATGACCATTGCTTTTGTACTGCAAATGCTGTTGCCGCTGCTGATTATTTTTCTGGTTTTTGCCTCTATCACCAAAGAGCGAGAAGGTGGTACTTTGAAAATGATGGTAAGCCAGGGAATTTCTACCCGTCAAATATTGCTTTATAAAATAGGGAGCTATACCCTAATTATCCTGTTGTTGTTTTTGCCCGCCTTTTTGATAGCCAGCACCTTGTTGTTTCGCCAATCGGGGGCATCTTTGCAAACCCACCTGCCTGGAAAGTTCCTTACACTTTTTGGGGCTTATTGGCTCTATTTCACGATTTTTATTATGCTGGCGGTGTTGGTATCGGCCTTTAGCAAAACCTCCCGAACGGCGTTGGTACAATTGCTGGGAGTATGGATTTTTTTCTGTATTCTAATGCCCAAAGCTACCGCCAATGTAGCCGATAATTTGTATGCATCTCCTGCCAAATACGAGTTTGACAATATCATTAAGAAAAAAGTAGCTCAGGGCATAGACGGGCACAATCCTTCTGACCAACGTTTTGAGGCATTGAAGAAAAAAACACTGAAAAAATACGGGGTAGATTCTTTGTCTCAACTGCCGATTAACTTTAGTGGGCTGGCAATGCAAACCGGAGAAGAATATACCGATAAGGTGTACGACCGGGAGTTTAAGAAAGTACAGGGGGTGTTTAAGGCGCAAAATCGAGTGTCAGAAATAGCCGGGTTGATCAATCCTTTGTTGGCCATTCGTCATATTTCTATGGGGTTGGCAGGTACCGATTATCACCACCACGTACAGTTTGCCACCGAGGCTGAAAACTACCGCCGCAAAATGGTGAAAATGGCCAATAAAGACATGATGGTAAATCAAAAACCGGGCATCGCTTACAGAGATTACAATGTAGGTCGTAATTTTTGGGGAAAACTGCCTCCTTTTCAATACCAAATGGCTTCACTTAGCCAGGTTTTGGGCCAAAACCTGTGGGGAGCCGGGGCTTTGCTGTTTTGGCTGGTTGGCTGTTTTCTGTTCATTGTATATCGCAGTTCTTTTTTACCTATCGTATAATCTTAAATATAGCCATGAAAAAACTATTATTGATTTATAAATTTGAGTGGAAGAACCTGATCGCCAATCGGGTAATGGTGCTTATATTTTTGCTGTTAATTATGAGTGGGGCCTACAGTATTTATTACGGTCAGTCTGAAATAAAGCAACAAAAACAGCGCATTGCCTATCTCAAAAAACAAGAACAGATAAGGCTTGATACTATACGACAACGGATGAAAGCCGATACCAGTATTCAGGTCAACAAAGCAGCGTTTCAACGGGCCACCAATCCAGCCCAACTCAATCGCTTTGTAAAAACGTATGCCATCAATCCGCCAGCACCAATGGCTAGTCTATCTTTGGGTCAGCGCGATTTGCAGCCTTATTATCTTCGTTTAGACGCTACAGCTTTTTACAAGCAAATCAACACCAGCGAAATCAAAAATCCATTGAAGCTTTTTACGGGTAATTTTGACTTGGCTTTTGTATTGGTGTACCTGTTTCCGTTGGTAATTATTTTGCTTACTTATGACATTTATTCCGCCGAAAAAGAGCAGGGCACTCTTCCTTTGCTGGCTTCTCAACCTTTGCAAGTTTCCCAGGTAATGGGAGCCAAGCTTTCCTTTAGATTATTGCTGGTGCTGGGGTTAGGACTGTTACTCACATTGTTGGGAGTGCTCCTCAATGGTATAGCAGTAAGTGCTCAAGTGGGCCAATGGCTGGGGGTAGTGAGTGTTTATATAGTATTTTGGTTTGCTCTGATGTATGGGGTGGTTTTTTTACGCAAAAGTTCGGCGTTTAATGCCATTATTGGTTTGGGAACGTACCTGGTGCTTACTTTGGTGTTGCCTGCTTTGCTAAACATCATCATCAATATTCAGGCGCCGCCTCCTGCCAAAAATGAAATGACCAATATGATTCGCACCCAATTTACCAATCAATGGGGTAACCCCAAAAGCTGGGTATTCAACGATTTTTACCCTAAGTACCCTCAGTACAACGATGGCGATACCCTGAGTTTTAATAAATGGTTTTATGCGGGTTATCTGTTGATGGATGAAAAAGCCCACAAAATTCAGCAAAAATTTAAAGAGCAAATGCAAAAACGTCAGGCTTTGAGCAAACGGTGGTTGTGGATAACACCCGCAGCATTGGTGCAGGAAAAACTCAACGAAATTGCCCAAACCGACTACCAAGCCCAGCAGCGTTACTTGCAAAAAGCGCAAGAGTTTCACGCAAAGTTGAAAAACTTTTATTACCCAAAAATCTTTAAAGACCAAAAAATGACCGTTCAGGAACTTGATAAACTTTTATTCTATGGCGTGAAGTAGGTTTGTTAGAATTAAATTAAGCCTTGGACAATGCGTCATTAATAATCGCAGAACAACCTTCTACGCTCGTTTTTCGGAATACTGAAAAGTACCCTCAGATGCTGGAATCGGGGTCGGTTGTTAAAAGCCTTCCGCAGAAGGCTTGGATGAATGGAAGTCTCCAAACTTACTTGAGTAGCAAAACCTCTCAAAATACTAAGAGCGATGAAATTTACTACACTAGGGCAACCATAAAGGATTGCCCCTACAAAAGGCATTTGAATGGGTTTTGACACTGCTATTTTAAGCTCTAGACAATACAACCTTCTACGCTCGTTTTTCGGAATACTGAAAAACACCCTCAGATGCTGGAATCGGGGTCGGTTGTTAAAAGCCCCGACAGGGGGCAAGCTTTAAGCGACAAGTCGCAAGCTAGACCCTGTTCCACAGGTAACTACACTTTTGTATCACGTTGATTTTCAGTGATTTATGAAAAGCGTAGTTAAAAGCCCCGACAGGGGGCAAGCTTCAAGCGACAAGTCGCAAGCTAGACCCTGTTCCACAGGTAACTACACTTTTGTATCACGTTGATTTTCAGCAGCTTACAAAAAGCGTAGTTAAAAGCCTTCCGCAGAAGGCTTGGATGAATGGAAGTCTCCAAACTTACTTGAGTAGCAAAACCTCTCAAAATACTAAGGGGCGACAAGCGATGAAATTTACTACACTAGGGCAACCATAAAGGATTGCCCCTACAAAAGGCATTTGAATGGGTTTTGACACTGCTATTTTAAGCTCTAGACAATACAACCTTCTACGCTCGTTTTTCGGAATACTGAAAAACACCCTCAGATGCTGGAATCGGGGTCGGTTGTTAAAAGCCTCCAGACTTAACACCAGTAAATAAGGGCAAGTTTTTAACTTGGCTCGGTTCGGAGAAACGAAAGGGTTGGTGGGATGAGCAGATAACGTTCACATCAAGCTGTGTAGCGATTGATTTGATTGTACATAAAAGAAGTATTTTGGGCAACGTGAAAAGTCTGAATTCAAACAATTACGCACCAGATTTTCACTGTGTTCAAAATGACCGCATCACAAGGTTTTTAACTATTCTCAAAATTGAGAATTTGTGCATCAAAAATATTACCTATACATTGTATTTGTTGCCCTGCTGGGTAAAAGTGTGCGCTTAGGCAAAAAAATGAGCCTGCAAACCTTGTTGCTTTACAACTTTTGGCGCAAGCCGTGTACCCCAGCCGTTGGGTGGTGCGCTTTGGGGTGCAGTAGGATTTTATCAAGCCTTGAGAAACCAAGGAAGTGTGTGTAGACTCATTGCCTACAGGTTGGACTGTCACCTCAAAAAACAAAACCCTTTGCAAATCAATGATCTACAAAGGGTTATATCTTGAAAGTTGTGGAGCCGGAGGGATTTGAACCCTCGTCCAGACAAGGAAAGCAAGAGCTTTCTACACGTTTAGAGCATGCTTGGATTTTCGAGTTGAGACAGGTGCATATCAAACCAATACTCAACCTTAGACACTTTGTTTCGCCACTGTACCGTGCCCTTACAATGACTATTTCTGCTTTGTGATGCCTCGGTTGCAAATCCTGCAGAAAGATAGGATTTGCGAGACACTAAGCTATCTAATTCTTAATTAGGCAGCTAGGGCGTAATTTCTTTCGCCAATTATAATTGTGAATGCATTAATTTCAGGAGGAGCATCCATCTCCCGACGTGCTTACGCTTACAATACACAAGCTGTCAATTCCAAGTCGGCCCCGGAATATGTCTCAAAAAGTAATGAAAATGGTTAATTTCCCTCACTTTAAGTGAACAGATAAGACGCAAAGTTACCTAAATAGTTACAAACTCGCAAAATTTTTTATATTTCTTATCAAATGTGGGTAGCTATTGGCTGAGGAGGATTTTATAGGGGTGCCCCAAACAATGATAGCACCCCATAGAAGACAGAGGGGCTCAAGTGCTGCGCTTGCCTTGAAAGACCTACTTTTTCGATCCCTAAAAAGTAGACAAATAAGGTAAATGTTCATAAGAAGCGAAATATAACTATCAACTCCCCTCCTCTTGGTCTTAAGCGCAGCTGACCAAGAGAGCGGGTAACGATAGCGAAGAACGTGCATTGTGTTAGTTTTGCCATTAAGACCACTACAAGTGAGTTTGTATGGGTTTTCAATCAGACTTGGTATAACAATGTTGTTTTATCACCCAATTTTCCACCACTACAAGTTGAGAGGGGCTTCTCCCCTCCTCTTGGTCTTAAGCGCAGCTGACCAAGAGAGCGGGTAACGATAGCGAAGAACGTGCATTGTGTTGGTTTTGCCATTAAGACCACTAAAAGTGAGTTTGTATGGGTTTTCAATCAGACTTGGTATAACAATGTTGTTTTATCATTCAACTTTCCACCACTACAAGTCGAGAGGGCTTCTCTAAACAGCCCTTATAGACTAAATGCACTATGTAAAAGTCTTATAATCAATCTACTTACTTTATTTTTTAGTTGATGTATCGCTTATTTGCCACATTTGCCTCCAGCGGCTTCATTTAACTTACGTTGAGCTTGGGCTTCGCCCTGCGGTTTTTGAGGCCAAAAAATAAAGGAAAAAAGCCTGGACAGCATAAGCTCGCCCGCCTGCCAGTGCCCTCGCGGTGCTGACCACCTCCCCGCGAGCAAAGCAACGCAAAGTACTGCGCATAAGTTACTGCAAGTGAAAGAGATGTGTAAAAACTATAGGGCGTTTGGTCTGACAGCCCTTATCACTTAATTGCAAATTCATAAGCTTTTGTGTATCTTGAAGATCGTCAGAAAAATATCACAACAATTTTAGCCAAAGTGTTTAGCGATGAAATATAGGGATTGTGTCCATTGCCTTATTTTAATCTTTATTACTAGCCTGCACCATAGCTTTGCCCAAAAAGCATCGGTTGCCACCCACACTTTACTTATCGACAGTCTCAATACCCGCCTTCAAAACACTCCACCCAATACTAAAGAAACGGTAGGCTTGCTCAATGCTCTTGCCGATGTACACCTGTCTAATTCGGCCGTTAAATCGCTGCAATACGCCCGGCAAGCCTTGGCCATAGCCAACCAACTGGGTGACAAAACCCTTATTTCTACTTCGCTCAACCAAGTGGGCGAATATTATCTCGACCAAGGCGAATACAAAGAGGCTTTTCGGGTGTTCTTTCAATCTTTGTCTATTGGCGATTCTATTCAAAATCAAGCCATTACGGCTGAATCACTGTACAAACTAGGGGTGAGCTGTTACCACATGAACCAATACGATATTGCCTTGAGTTATCAGTTCAAAGCTTTGCAGATAGAACAAGCCCTGAAAAACAACAAAGAAACTGGGGCTATTTTGAGCAATATCAGTTTTATATATGCGCGCAAGCATTATTATGCCAAAGCCCTTGAATACCAGTACAAAGCCCTTGAGATACGCAAAACCATCAACGATCAGCGCGAGGTGTCTAAGTCATTAGATGCTTTGGGCAACTTACACTTGCGTAGCCATAACTACCCCCAGGCTTTGAAATCGTTTGAAGAATCACTGAAGATAAGTCAGCAGTTACAAGACAAAAAAGGAGTAGCCACTGCCTGGCACGACCAAGCAAGGGTATATACTGAGTTGCGCCAATACGAGAGAGCCAAGGAGTTGTACTTTGACGCGCTTCGCCTGAAACAGGGCATTGGCTTTCGCAAAGCAGAAATTCGGTCGTTGCGTGGTTTGGGACAAGTTTTTTTATTGCAAAAAAACTATAAAAAAGCACTTAATTTTTTCAATAAAGCCCTCAGCATAAGCCAACAACTCAACACCAGGCGTGAGGAAGTGGAAACTTTGAATGACTTGGGGTATTTTTATGCACAACAAGGCGATCACCTCAAAGCACTTAAGTTTCACCAACAGGCGCTCAATAAAGCTTTTGCTGATAAAGAGCGTTTTCAAATGATGGATACTTATCAGTTTTTATACAATGCTTATCTTGAGTTGAATGACCAGGCAAATTTTGCCCGATTTTATAAGCTCCACCAACAACTGACCGACTCGCTGGGTGGCAACCGTGACCCGGTGGCAGAGATTAAAGCAATGCAGGAACACTACGAAAAACAAAAGAAGGAAAAAGAGGTGGTGGTGCTTCAAAAAGAGAAAGCCTTGCTTAAGAAGCAAAATGAGTTGCAAAAACAAAAACTAAGGCGAGACTCTCAAATAGAAGCCCTGTTGCTCATGGGCTTGTTGCTGGTCATTGTAATCGCCACTGTGTTGTACAACAACTATCACTTTAAGCACAAAGCCAACCAACAACTAAGGGTACTCAATAGCCAATTACAGGAATCGCAGGAAGAACTGCACTTGTCGAATAGTATGAAAGACCGCTTGTTTTCGGTGATTGCCCACGACTTGCGTTCACCGCTCAATACGGTCAGTGGTTTTTTGAATTTGATGCGCCTGCAGAAAGAAGCAATGACTCCCGAAGAAATTCAAGAGCTTACTTCACAGATGATCAATTCGGTAAAAAGTACGCTCGATTTGCTCGATAATCTGTTGAACTGGTCGCGGTCGCAAATGGGGCTGATGAAAATGAAGGTACAATCCGTAAATTTGCCCGAGTTGGTAGATGATACGTTTAACCTCTTGGCACTGAATGCCCAAAGCAAAAAGATTGAATTGGTGAAAAACCTGGATGCATCGTGCCAGGTAATGGTAGATGCACAAATGATAGATATTGTGATAAGAAACCTGGTATCCAATGCCATTAAGTTTACCAGTGAGGGCTCAATAACGGTGCATAGCCAGGCTATAGGCAAACACCAGGTAGAAGTAACAGTACAAGACACTGGGGTAGGTCTTGCCCCGGAAAATGCCCGAAAGTTGTTTAAAGTAGATTCGCACTTTACCACTGAAGGCACCCACCAAGAGAAAGGGACAGGCTTGGGATTGTTGCTGTGTAAGGAACTGGTAGAAAAGAATGGGGGCAAAATATGGGTAGAGAGTGAACCGGGAAAAGGGAGTAGTTTTAAGTTTATATTGCCTGCTGCTTGATGTAGGTTGAATGGTAAGAAGCTTCGATAGGGGCAAGCTTTAAGCGACAAGCCGCAAGTCCTTAGATACCGGTAAATATCGGTGTTACTACCTGTTTAGCTGCGTTGGGCTCATCACAGCAAGCTGCTGTAGATTCGGTTTGTAGGTAGCTAATAATTCATAGTATATTTATTTTCAATTAGTTATTAATTTTTCAGTTAAGATAATCTAAAAGTCAATTGTTTGAATGGTTTGAGCACTATAGCTTTCTTATAAAATTTGTATATCGCTTACAATCAACAGCTTATTTGTATTGATCCGTAGGTGTCCCCACCTTACGGAGGCGATGCATCTGAAAATTTGACTTTTTACCCTGTTTGAAGTATCACTATATGTCTCGTACCATTGTATTAGCCTCTATACTCAAGCCCGTAAACGATGTACGGTTGTATCAGAAAATAGGACAATCGCTTGCCCAACACTCGCCACAAGACACCTTTCATTTCATCGGCTTTTGTTCGGCAAAAACCACCCAACCCCTTGCCAAAAATGTACACTTTCACCCTTTATACAAGTTTAACCGCTTGTCATGGACACGCCTGGGGGCGGGCATTCGCTTTTTACGCAAACTATGGCGGCTCAAACCTCAGGTAGTAGTCGTGGCAACTTTTGAGTTGCTGTTGCCTGTGTATCTATACAGTTGGTTTCGCAAGGTGCACATTGTATACGACGTACAGGAAAACTACTACCGCAATGTGCGTTATACCCAGGTTTTTGCCTGGTGGCTACGCTTACCGCTGGCGTGGGGCATTCGGGCAATAGAACGCCTGGTGCACCCCAAAATAAGGCATTATCTTTTGGCAGAAGCCTGTTACCTGACCGAAATGCCCTTTGTGCAAACTAAAAGTACGGTAGTTGCCAATAAAATTAACCGATTAACGCAGGTAAGGGATGGTCAGCGAACGACCGGATTGTTGGTCTATTCGGGTACTGTATCTGAGGGGTATGGGGTATTTAGCGCCATTGAGTGGGCAAAAACTTTGCACCAACAAGTTCCTGCCATTCGACTGGTGATTGTGGGTCATTGCCCCAAGGCTCAAGACTGGCAACGACTGCAACAATTGGCTACCCAAAACTCCTTTATTCAGTTAGCAACCAGTCGAACTCCGGTACCTCATGCCCGCATTATTGCCCACTTGCAACAAGCCCATTTTGCGTTGTTGCCTTATCGGGTAAATCAAAGTGTAAAAAACCGGATTCCTACCAAGTTTTATGAGTGTGTGGCGTTGCAAACGCCTATGTTGGTGCAAACCAATGAGGCATGGAGAGGTTTTATACAACAATACGATGCTGGACAATTGCTTGACTTTGATCATTTGGCAGTAGCTCCTCAATATTGGTCGCAAGCCTGTCAACAACATTTTTACCAGCACAAAGCAAACACAACAGAGATTTATTGGGAAACCGAAGAAGTTAAGTTATTGAAGGTATGGGAGAAAATAAGGTAGCAAGTGAAACGCTTAGCATAGGCGTAGTAGGCTTTAGCCGCAATCAGTTTGATAAAAAAACAGCAGCTGAAAAGCTCGAAAAAATCATCACTCAAATTATAGCCAACCACCCAAATAAAAATTATGAACTTGTCAGTGGTTTTACCAATATGGGGGTGCCACAACTAGCCTATGTGCTTGCTGATAGATTGGGGATGGATACGGTGGGATTTTCGGCAAGTCAAGCTTTTAGAGTACGTGCTGGGGTTTACCCTGTAAAGAAACAAATAATTGTGGGTGAAAAGTTTGGCGATGAATCT
This sequence comes from Microscilla marina ATCC 23134, assembly GCF_000169175.1. Classification (NCBI taxonomy): domain Bacteria; kingdom Pseudomonadati; phylum Bacteroidota; class Cytophagia; order Cytophagales; family Microscillaceae; genus Microscilla; species Microscilla marina. The sequence continues at coordinate 117,942 of NZ_AAWS01000019.1, read as the reverse complement.
AATGCGTTTGTACAATACATAGATTCATTGGTGCGTATTGGTGGGGGACCACAAAGTCGCCACGAGGTTACTTTATTTAAAAAATTGCATGCAGGCAAAGACTTAAGTCAGCGTTTGTACGAAGAAGAGGTAGAGTGGTACGGTAAATAGAGAAAAGCACACTAAACACCTGTTACTTTATGAATACAACTCAATCAAAACCCAAGTTGGTGAAGGTTGAATAGGCTTTAACAGAAACAGGTACTCACTAACTCAAGTTACGCAGGTTTCTGAAGATCACATGTTTTTATTGTTGAATGGCTATATTGTTGCGCAATGTGTCGCCCAACCATTAAGCAATAAAGCCATATAAACATCAAAATAGGGAGGTCTGCGTAACTTCAGTAACTAATAAAACTACACGCATTTAATGGATCAACTTGTTAGTTGCCGTTAAGCTTACCCCCAAACCCTACCAGCGCTATACACCTAAAACAGCTCCTTCTTGATAGCCTGGCTAATAAAGTAGGTAGACGAAATAGAAAATACGCAATAGGCTAAAAAGAAGTAGGCACCCCATAAGAGGTTGCTTTCGGTGTCGATGCCCGCGTTCATGTGTTGAAAAGACAAATAAGCAAGAAAAATGGCGGCTACAAACACATCGGCCATTGACCATTTGCCTATACCGCTCACCAACTGTTGCACCCACGTGGTATGACGCACCCACCCCGACGAGAGCAATAAAACAGAAAACAGGAGTTTGAACAAGGGTATCAGCACACTAAAACCTAAAATGGCTCCGCCTACCAAAAAGCTTTTCTTCTGGAACAAAAGCTTGATCAATTCTACGATAGATTTGTTTTGGTAATAAAAATACATTCGTCCATCAAAAGTTTTCGACAGGTCAACTTTTACTTTGGTAATGCCCAGGTTTACATGGGTCTTTAGCGGAATGGTGAGGTCTTGCGAAAAAGCTTCTATTTCGAGCATAGGCGCAAAAATGCCTGTCCCCAAACACCCCAACGCAATGACTATAAAAGTAAAGCTGAGTTTTTGGTAAAATAAGGGGTGCCGCTGAAAAAACACCACCACTAATATAATAAAGATAACTGCCAGGGCTGCTCCCAGGTAAGCCCAGCGTTGGGCACGCAAAAAATCGGCTTGGGCTTCTTTAAAGGTAGCGGCAGCCTGGGCTTTCTTGGGCTCCCACTCCGACGCAAACATCCATTCGCGGGCGTTGAGCAATCGTTCCTGAAAGTTAAGGGTTTCGGTGTAGCTGGTTTTATGCTGTTGATAGCTTTGGGCAAAACCCATCATAAAATAAGTGGTACAAAGGCTTGCCAATAAATAAGCAAAAGCAAGGGCTATAAAAAAACGGTTGGTTTTGGGTTGGCTCATGGTTTTATGGGTTTATAGGTTTCATATTGCCTGGTGCAACACTCAAGGCAAACCCTGGTAGGGTTTCGCCCATTCTTAATTGAAAAAAAATGCTTCGTGAACTGTCCAACCATTGAACAATAAAGCAATCTATCATAATTAAGTTATTAAAAAAATACAATTCTACCTAAATTCAACTTTATTGAGTACTTGCCCTTGTAAGCCTACACCTAATTATTTTAGTTGATTTTTTCAAAATGTCGTTTTTGGGTATAAGCTAAACTTTTTTGGGTATTTATTCATCAGGCAAAGCCCTACTTTTGTAACGTTCAACCAGCTTGTGTTTAACAAAACATCCTTTCATCGGTTATAGGATTAATATGTTATAGTTTTGTTAAAATACAATTATACAAAAAAAATATTCGCTGGCACATTTACCTTTAAAGTAAGTAGTTTGTACAAGATATGGTGTTTCAAGAAAACAAAAGACCATTTCTGTAGGTAAAGATATTTTTCATCCTATCGCCAAGGTAAAGTGTACTAAATATATATCATGAAAACACGTCAGATTATTATTGTGATTGTTGCTTTTGTTATTCTGGGAGGAGCAGTGGCAATCAACAAATCTTTGAGCGACAACAAGCCCCAAAAGCGTCGCAAGGGGAAACCCAAAAAAGTGATGCCCACTGTAGAAACTATCAAGGTGAGCAATCAGGAGATTCAAGCCCCTATTACTGTCACTGGTAAACTTATGTCTTATGAAAAAATGGACGTATACGCCGAAGTTTCGGGCATATTACGCAAAAGCAGCAACCGTTTCCGCGAAGGCAACCGATTTGGAGCAGGTGCTATCCTGGTAAGCATTGATGACCAGGAAGCCCGCCTGAATATATTGTCGCAAAAAAGCCGTTTGCTCAATGCCATCACTCAATTGTTGCCCGATCTAAAACTTGACTACCCGGAGGCTTTTCAGAAATGGCAAAAATACATAGATGATTTCAAGATAGAGCAAGCCATTGTGCCATTGCCTAAAACATCGGGCACCAAAGAAAAGTACTTTATTCTGGCAAAAAATATTTACGACCAATACTATACCATCAAAAGTGCCGAAGCCCGCCTCAGAAAATACAATGTATACGCCCCTTTTACCGGAGTAGTAACCGAAGCCAGTATTTACCCTGGCACATTGGTGCGTAATGGGCAAAAACTAGGCGAATTTATCAACCCTTTTAACTTTGAGTTTGAAGCCACCGTGAGTCTCAAAGACATTGACTTAGTAAATATTGGCGATCAGGTAAAGTTATATTCTGAAGACATTGGCGGAGAGTGGACAGGGCGCATACGCAGAATTAGTGATAAAATGGATGCTGCTACTCAAACTGTTAAAGTATTTGTGGGTACCACGGGCAAAAACCTGCGGGAAGGTATGTATCTCAAAGGAGAAATAAACGCTGCCACTATCAGAGAGGCGGTTGCATTGTCACGCAACCTCATTGTCAACAAAAATCAAGTGTATGTAATCAAAGAGGGGGCGCTTGCTTTGCAAGAGGTGAAAATACTGCGTTACACAGGCAACAATGTAGTGGTACAAGGGCTCAAAGAGGGGGCTTTATTGCCCAAAAATGCCGTATCAGGGGCTTTTGTGGGAATGAAGGTCAAAGCAGCGGATAGTCATAGTCAGTAGATTTAGAAGGGTTGGTGCTGGGGACTGGGTTCTAGGGGCTAGGTTCGTCCTGTTCCATAAGTAGCTACTAAATACCGATGCATATCGGTGGCATAAGCGATAAACAGCAAGTTGAAGGTTACCCTACATGCTTCCATATTTTTATGACACAATGGTTTTCAAAACATATAGGTGGAAGCTCCGACAAAGTTCTAAGGACTAAGTGCAAAGTTCTAGGTACACCCTGTTATATAGGCAACTAATAAATTCATAGGATACTTATTTTCAATTAGTTATGAATTAATTAGCTAGAAATCCGTGGTCAGGTGCTCTATAAGCGGGAGGTTGGCACAGTCTCCATTAGGTGCTCATCACTAAGCACTCATAATTCGTAATTCTCTCATTCGTAATAAATCAACGCATATCATGCGAAGCATAGTAACTTATTTTATAAAATACCCCATTACTGGAAACCTGCTCATGGTGCTGATCTTGCTATTTGGCTGGTTTGGGCTCAAGAACATTCGTTCTACCTTTTTTCCCGAAACCGAAAGCAAGAACATTAGCATTCAAGTAGTATACCCTGGGTCTTCGCCCGAAGAAATAGAAGAGGGGATTGTAACCAAGATAGAAGATAACCTAAAAGGCTTGACCGGCATAGAGCGTATATCGTCAGTGTCGAGCGAAAACAGTGGCTCGGTCAATGTAGAAGTAGCCTCTAACTACAAAACCGATAAGATACTACAGGATGTAAAAAACTCGTTAGATCGAATCAGCTCTTTCCCCAGTGGTATGGAGCCCGCCATTATTTACAAACGAGAAAACCTAAGCCTTGCCATTAGTTTTGCGCTCAGTGGCAATGTAGACTTAAAAACCCTCAAAACGTTTGCCCGTGATGTAGAAAACGAGTTGAGGGCAATTGATGGTATTTCTAAGGTGTCTTTGGGTGGGTTTCCTGACGAAGAAATAGAAGTGAGTTTTCGTGAAGCCGATTTGCGGGCTTATCAACTCACTTTTGCCCAGGCCTCTGATGCTATTCGTAAAACCAACCTGGAGATTACCGGAGGTAAAGTAAAAGGAAAAAAAGAGGAACTCTTGATCAGAGCCAAGTCTAAAAACTACTACGCCCAGGACTTGCGAAACATTGTGTTGAAAAATACACCTGAGGGTAAAATGGTGCGTTTGTCTGATGTAGCCACCATCAAAGATCAGTGGGCATCTAGCGACCCCAGCCGCACCTTTCTCAACAAAAAACCTTCGGTAGTGGTAACGGTACAGAACACCATCAACGAAGATATTTTTCATATTACCGAAAAGGTAAGAGAGTACCTCGAAAAGTACAACGCCAACAATGAGGTAGTCAAAGCTACCATCATCCGTGATGGGTCTGACTACTTGCGACAAAGGATAGACCTTTTGGTAAACAATGGGTTGGTAGGGGCAATATTGGTAGTGGTGTTCCTTGCCTTGTTTTTACATTATCGCCTGGCGCTTTGGGTAGCCATTAGCATTCCTATTTGTTTTATGGGTATGTTTATCCTGGGGTCATTTATGGGCATGTCTATCAACGTTATCTCGTTGTTTGGAATGATCCTCGTAATCGGTATTCTGGTAGACGACGGTATTGTGATTGCCGAAAGCATTTACCAAGAGTACGAAAAGGGCAAAGACCCCACTCAGGCTGCTGTAGATGGCACTATGAATGTATTGCCTGCGGTATTTTCAGCCATTTTGACTACAGTGGTAGCATTCTCGCTATTTTATTTTATCGAAGGTCGCCTCGGCGATATATTTAGCAATATGGCGTTTGTAGTCATTTGTACCCTTATATTTTCATTGGTAGAGGGTGCCCTTATATTACCTGCCCACATATCGCATTCTAAAGCGCTCAAAACCAAAGAGCCTACCAAAGTAGAACGGTTTACCTCTAACCTGATGAACTGGTTGCGTAATACATTGTATGCCCCAGTACTCAGGTTTTCGTTACAAAATAAATTCTTTACAGTAGTTATTTTCATTGCCATGTTTTTGGTTACCCTAGGGGCTTTTAAAGGAGGTATCATTCGCACCACATTTTTTCCTTTTGTAGAACGCGACGACCTTACAGTGAGCATTACCATGCCCGCCGGAACCAGAGAAGACATCACGGGCAAGTGGATCAAACATATAGAAGATGCCGCCTGGGAGGTAAACAAAGAGTTGAAGAAAAAGCATGGCAAAGACATGATTGTGAAAATTCAGCGTAACCTGGGACCTACCACCTACGACGCCAGCCTAAACATTAGCCTGTTGGGAGGCGAAGAACGACCCGTGGCGAGTTTTACCATCTCTAATGCCATTCGCAAAAAAGCAGGAGCCATTCCTCTTGCCGAGAAAGTATCTTACAATATTTCCTCTCCTTTTGGGCGGGCTGTATCGGTTGCTTTGTTAGGGCTTAACAGCAAAGAACTGGACGCTGCCAAAGAAGAGCTCAAAGAGGAAATGTCAAAAATGAAGATTTTGAAGGATGTAGTAGACAGCGACCAACAGGGTTTACGCGAGATCGATATATCGCTCAAAGACAAGGCAAGCCAGTTGGGGCTCAGGGTACAAGACATTTTAGGGCAAGTGCGACAAGGTTTCTTTGGTAGTGAGGTACAACGCCTGCAGCGCGGCATAGACGAAGTAAAAGTGTGGGTGCGTTATGCCGAACAAGACCGTTCGTCGATGAGCGACTTGGAAAACATGCGCATTCGTTTGGTCAATGGGCAAGAGTATTTCTTAAATTGTAATTATTTCATTGTTTATAACTATTTGATTTACAAATGTTTGCTATTAATTTTTCTTGCAAAAGGTCTAAAATATCCGGGTCTGAATTAAGGGTTCGCTGTATGGTAATGAACCCTTTTTTGTTAAAACCCTTCATTTGTTTTCTGATCCATTTCACCAGTTTTTGTGCGTGCAAGGCTACATAAGAAAATCGGTATAACTTGAATTCAAAACCTTTTTTGTCTTTTGTTCTGGCTTCCCCAATTTGGAGCACATGTTTGAGTAATTTGAAAAACTGTTCAATATAAGTTCTCTGAAACCAGTGTCTTCGCAAGGTTTTGGCGAAAATATGTTTACTTGTGCTATAAATAACACTTACTTTCTTTGATCCATTGAGCCGAAAAAACAGCAAAGTTACAGCTTGTTTCTTGCTACAATAATAGGCACTTATTCTCCTTTTAAAAGTGGTTTTATCTTCCTCAGGAAGCATTTTTTGACTCGCTTGATGAGCTTGCTCTGCTGGGATAAATTCTTTCTCAATCCAATCAGAGAGCTTTACCTTTTGACCCTCTATTACCACATAATGAGATTTTTTGGTTACACTGATGTAACAAAGTCCATTTTGGGCACAACTTTCTGCCAAAGCCTCATTACTATATCCATTGTCACAACTCAGGTGAAGTGTAGGAAAATCATACCCAGTTCTAGTCAGCTTTTTGCGATATTCTCCCCAGCGCCTCACAAGCTTTTGAGCTACTTTTGCTGGTTTCTGATAAGCGTTGGAGGTTTTCTTCTTGATAAAATCAAAGAAAAGTGGGTAAAATACCCCATCAATGCTCACCCCAAGGGTCAACACCCGAAAACCATACACACTTGTACCAAACTGACCACTAAAAAATTTCCCGTAGCACTCCTCAAAATCTTTCAAATGATTCTGAGAAGATAGCCAACACCGAAACACGCTATCATCCAACACAACAGTGACCGTTGTTTTTGACCAACAACTTGAATCTTTTTCACTCATTTCTTGGAGTACCTGACCCAACTGAGCCGAAAAAACCTCTTCAAATAGCTTCCGAATGGTGCTAATAGATAAATTAGAAGCCAACTTTTGATAGCTGATTTGAGCAGAATTGCTCACAACCCCATGCTTCACTAAGATACTGTTCAAAGTAGGTAAACCTACCAATTGACCCAAATAAAAAACCTGCAGAAGCTTTTCTAGTTTAGTGCATTCCTCTAAACTCAAACACGATTTATCAAATGTTTCCGAAATGGTAGTAAATATGTTGACCTCCTCACAAAAATGACCACGAAAATATTTTTTTACTAAAGAGGATAGTTCTTTACGAAAGTTTTTTTAAAATGTATATTCATTGTAAAAGCTATTATGATGTTTTAGGAGATATAATAATAACCTTTTGCAATGAATTATGGGTATAATTAATTGGAATTCAATTTTTTATACCCTTTTTAATTTCTACAACTTAAAAGATCTGGCTACCTTTTCGGTAAAACGAGGCGTGATTGCCATCAATCACTTGGATAACAAGAAAGAAATCAAAGTAGAAGCTGACTTGTCTAACCCCAATTATTCGGTTACTGATGTAATAGCCAAAGTACGCGACGAGATTTTACCTCCAATTCTTGCCAAATATAAATCGGTACAAGTGTCTTACGAAGGGCAAAGCCGTTCTTCGGCAAAGACCGGAGCGTCAATTGGCAAGGCAGGGCCGCCTATTTTAATCATTATGATTGCACTCATTATGTTTACCTTCCGTTCGGCTAGTCAAACCCTGGCGGTTATTCTACTTATTCCATTTGGGTTTGTAGGGGTAGCCTGGGGGCATGTAGCCCACGGTATGGCCATCAGTATTTTGTCTATGTTGGGGGTCATTGCCTTAATTGGAGTGCTGGTTAACGACGCCCTGGTGTTTGTGAGTGCAGTCAATAGCTCGCTCAAAGAAGGTAAAAAATACCTCGATGCCGTATACGAAGCCGGGCTGTCGCGTTTTCGTCCTATTTTGCTTACCTCACTCACTACCATTGCCGGGTTAGCCCCATTGATGCTTGAAAAAAGCATGCAGGCTCAATTCCTTATTCCTATGGCCATTTCACTGGCGTATGGCTTGGCTATAGCTACTGTTATTACCCTGTTATTGCTTCCGGTGTTGTTGGTCATCTTCAATAGCTTCAATGTATTGGTACTATGGCTGTGGGAAGGGCAAAAGCCCAGCGCCGAAATGGTAGAACCCGCTGTACGCGAAGCCATTGCTCAGGGCGATATTATCAACGGCCATGGGCAACACACCAACGGACAACATGCCACCAATGGGGCGTCATCGCTTGCTCCACTCGCCCAACAGGAAGAGAATCAAAAAGAAAAAAACTAATAGTAAGTCATACCTGATGGGTTTTTAACACCTGTCAGGTATAACAATATATTTTTGCTTACCATATCAAATAATCACCATTAACATCGTCATGAAATCTATTAAACCTATATACGCAGTTGTTTGGGTAATCGCTTGCCTTTTAACTACCCACCGTGCTGCTCAGGCACAGGAAAAACTCACCTTAACTCAGGCAATGCAAATGGCAAGTAGTCAAAACCTGGGTCTTAAGCGGGCCAGACAACAAGCCAGTATAGCCCAAAACAATGTGTACAGAGGCAATGCTGGTTTGTTGCCTACCGTCACTGCCCAAGGGGGCGTCAGTTATAGCAACAACAACGCTACTTTTGAGTTTGCCAGTGGCGACACCCAATCACAAAATGGAGCCATTTCGGTAGGAACCAACGCATCGGTGGCTGCCAACTATGTGTTGTACAACGGTGGTCAAAATCAGCTCAATTATAAAAACCTGAAAGTAGCCGCCGAGCAAAGTAATATCAATGTGCAACAAACCAAACAAAGTGTACTGGTGGGTTTGGTGGCAAGTTATTATAACATAGCCGAGCTACAGGAAAACTACCGGGTAGCCCAGGAAGCAGTAAAAATATCGAAAGATCGCCTGGAACGCGCCAAAAGCAGGCAAGAATTTGGATCGGCCAACAGTGTAAATGTGCTCAATGCCGAGGTATCGCTCAACAACGACAACCTTACGGTAATACAGTTGGCGCAGCAATTACAAAACGCCAAACGCAACCTCAATGTGTTTTTGGGTCGTGACCTCAACCAAGACTTTGTCGTAGATTCTCCTGGAGAGTTTAAGGCAATTGCCACCCTCGAAGCACTCAAACAAGAGGCTTATAATAAAAATGTAGCACTTAAAAATATTCGCCAGAACAGGCTTTCGTCAGAGGTAAGTTTAAGGTTGGCAAAGGGGCAAAACCTGCCTACCGTATCGTTGAATGCTTCGTATGGCTATAGTCGTAACCAAAATCAAGCAGGGTTTATTTTGGTCAATCAAAGCTTGGGGTTAAGTGCCGGGCTCACAATCAATTACACCATATTTGACGGCAATCGTCGCAAGAAAAACATTGAAAATGCCAAAATATCGCTGGATGTAAACAAAACACAGTTTGAAGAAGTAAAACAACAGGTAGACCGCGACATTAGCAATGCGTACGCCAACTACCAAAACAACCTCAATGTAATGAAACTCAACCAACAAAATGCGGTTATTGCCCAGAAAAACTTCAATGCGGTAAAGTCTTCTTACAAACTGGGGCAGGCTACCAATACTGCCTTTCGCGAAGCTCAACTGGGGCTTGTAAGGGCTAAGATAAACCTGATCAACGCTAAGTTTAGAGCCAAACTTGCCGAAATGAATGTGTTATTGCTTACTGGGCGTTTATTGGAAGATAGTCCTGGAGGGAAGAAATAGTCTTGTAGAGTTTTCAGGTTTTCACTGTGACGCTCAAAAGCAAATCTCAGCTATCTTGGGCTTGAACCTACCCACACTGATAGATAGTTGGCGTCTTGCCACAGGACAACAACCATAAATAACGGGCAAACATTGTAGAAGAGTTATCAAACCATTTTTAAAACCTTCCAATTTTTTTATCTTAGTAACGTGTTCGCAATAACTGTCCGTTTTAGAATAAATCCGCTTTACTGCCTTTCGTTATTTTTATTGCCCGTAGCGCTGCTACGAGCGCAAAAAATGCCTCAGTCAGTCGTGCGTATTTGCCCTAAAAACCAGAAACTTATTTTGAACACGTTACTTAGCAAACAACTTTTTTTGTAACAAAATAACCTACACATACAATGATTGTAAACCTAAGAATCGATATAGATTCCTACGACAGCGTACAAAACCTGGTGCAAATGTTAAGCTCCATGGGGTCGGTGTCGTCGGTAAAAGCACTCGACGAAAGCGGGCAACCTCTAAAAGCACCTGTCAAAGCCGAAATCACTGGTTCGGGTGTTGAGGGTGCCAGCGAACAAAACTTACGCCCTATTACGGTCATTGATTTTTACAAAAAGATCAATGCCGCTAACCTGTCAGAAGCTCAAGGAATTGTTATTAATCACGTGAACTTTAAAGAGGAGGTACAAACATGGTAACTATCTGGACTGGTGCTGCCAAAGTAGACTTGCAGCAAATTCACCAACGTTTGGCAGCTGTTGATCCTGCCGCAGCAAAAACCACTATTGAGACTATAGTAGCAGGTGCCGACAACTTGCACGAAACCTACCAAGCGGGCAAGCCTGAACCTTTGTTGAGTGGCGAAAAAGTACCTTATAAGTTCATTACTGTAGGGTATTATAAAATACTGTATACATTCAATACTGAGAAAGTGTCTATCAGGTCGGTGTTTCACATGCGCCAAATGGCTGAACAAAACCAGGCATTAATGGGGCAACTGGACACCAAAGCAGCGCAGGTGGCAGCAGATGCTGAAGCAGCAGCACTGGCTGCTCAGGTAAAAGCAGCGGAGAGTCAGCCTGCACCTGAAGTAGTAGAAACTCCTACCGTAGAGACCCCACAGGAGGAAACCCCTACTGTAGAAACACCCACAGTGGAAACCCCTGCTACCGAAACCAATACAAGCACACCACCCGAAACTAAAGAAACGCCGGATACATCTGCCGAAATGGATGCTTTACTCGCTAAAATGAAAACATCGGGTACTCCACCAGCCAGCGGTGGAATGGATGATGAAGCCATGAAAGCACTAGAGGCAGAGTTGCTTGCCGATGATAAAAAGGAAAAAGAGGAGATGCCTGATGTACAAGATATTTCGCTGGACGACCTAAACGATACAAACAAACCTGAAGGTGGACAACAGTAAAATTTAGGTAGACTTTATAGTTTTTAAAAAACAACCCCGGTAGTCTTTCTGCCGGGGTTTTGTTGTATAAGAATATGTTTATAATTAGCGCATAAGATCACTGGTTGAAAGCTCATTTCATAGTTATATGTATCGATTAAGGTATATCAATTAGCCTGATGTGATGATGAATATGATTGATCTTTCGACATATTTATAGTTGGTTTTTCCTGGTATTTTTTTGCCGTACCAAACAAGTACAACCAGATCAATCGCGACAAGCGAAAGTTAATGGGGGTAAACAACACAATGCCCACAATCATGGCTACCATGGCCGACACGTCTGATACGCCCGCCCCATAATATAACCCCATTGCCAACAAAAAAGCTACTGGAATGGCCAATGCATAGCTCACATACATAGCCCCTACATAAAATCCTGGTTCGGGCAAAAATGAACCTCCACAATGTGCGCACTTTTCGTGCATATCGCTAAACCTGGTAGGATGGTAGAATTGCCGATGGGTAAAAACTTTGCCCTGTTGACAATGTGGACAGTTGCCTTTGATCATATTTATTAACTTGTTCATAATGCGCTCCTGTTTGTTAATATTTATGGCTACAAAGTTAATGATACGCCTGAGGCAATTGGCTGGACAAATGGCGGTTTTTGTGGTACAAATCAGACCGCTTTACGAAACTGGTCAGGAGTAAGCCCCGTCACTTTTTTGAAAAACCGGGCAAAGTACGCATTGTCAAAATACTCCAGGTATGCTCCTATCTGAGCAATCGTCCAGTCAGAATGCACCAACAAACGTTTGGCTTCTAACACCACCCGGTCTTGAATAAGCTCTGAGGTAGACTTATTGAGGGCTGTTTTGCTGATGTGGTTGAGTTGTTTTACCGACAGGTGCATCATTTTGGCGTAAGCCTGTACACTTTTTTCTTGTATATAATGCTCATTGATGAGCATTTCTAACTGCCTGATTTGATGCATCAAGTGTCCGGAAATGTTGGAAGCGGTGTGTTGCTGATAAATGCGCGAAAGCTTGACCAGCAAAATATTGAGGTAAGACTGCAATGCTTCGTCTACTTGTTTGGCTTGTTGTCTAAACTCGACATACATTTCTTCAAATATTTGAGAAACCATGGTCGTGTGCGAAACAGGTAGCTCTAACAAGGGTTGGTATTGGGTAGTATTAAAAAACGGAAAATTAAATAACTTGTGTTGCGCAAAGTCTTTGAGGTAGAACTCAGCACTGAAAAACACCACAAAGCCATCTATGTCTGCCGAGAGCTCCCAGGAATGTACCTGCGCTGGAGACATAAAAAACACCTGACCAGGCTGGATGGGGTAAGTTACAAAATCGATGGTATGAGTACCCGTACCTTGGGTAAAGTAGACCATAAAAAAGAAGTCGTGGCGATGCGACTTGCTGATAAAATCGTAGTCACGCACGTGCTCTTCAAACTTCTTGATATAAAAATAAGGCAAATAGGGCTTGTCGTTCTTAAACTGCTCGATGCACAGGACAGGTAGTTTTTTGGGGGTGTTTTTCATAAAACTTGTTCTAAAAGTGTTTCACAATGCAGGCTCAAAGTTCCGGTGATCAAACCCGGCATCTTTCCATAAAAGGCGTGCGTCTTCGAAAGCCTTGATCTGTAACAAAACCAAGGTTTGTAGAGCTTCTATAAGCGCAGTATCACCAAAGGCTGCTTCATAGTTGTCAAGCCCGTTTGCCCCACCAAACCTATTGGCCACTGTAGGCTTACGGGCAACCGTTAGTTGTTGATTGAGCTGGGTATAATACAACGAATAGTTGGCATGAAACTCAGACTCAAAGTATTTGAAAAAACGCCCTACTTCAGGTTTTTTGTTGAGGTGTACAGGCAACCCGGTTTCAGGGTGTTTATTTTTACCAATCACCCTGACCAAATCGGCTTTTACCCGCTCTATATACTCTACCAGTTCGTGGGTGTGATTCAGCAATTTCTCAATGGCAGGTAGTTGGGCTTTAGCCGGATGGTTGGGGTGCTGTTTTAGATTGTTTACAAACCACTTGTGCTCTTGGTGCCACCAATGACTGCGTTGTTGCAAAGTTTCGAGTATTTTTTGTTCCCGTGCCGGGTTCAAGGGTTTGTTGGCATTGCTGCAGCTACTGAGGCAAAAAATCCCTCCCAACATACAGGCAATCCATCTGGAAAAATAGCTCATTGTTTCGTTAATAGCTCAACCGTTGACTCACCAGGTTGGCGTTAAACCATACATCATTTCTTATTTGCTGCAACATATGCAAGCATTGCATCAAGTGTGCGCCTTCAAAATAACGACTGTACAACTTTTCGTCATACACCTTAAGATCGGGCACAGGCACCCCTTTTGCCTTCATTTTCAAAAACTCATTATACTGCCTCAATGTTTGGTTTAACTGCCCCAACTTAGGCTTAAGTATTTGGTGGGTTTGGGTGATTTCATAGGCTTGTTTGGGTGCTTGGGTTTGGGCATCTACTCCCTTGCCAGCCTGTTGCACCAATGTATCGTTCAAAGCTACCAATGCCTGGTCTATAGCAGTGGCTTTTTTTACAATTAATTGGTATACCTGCTCCAGCGAGTCAGGGGCTTGTCGGATAAAATAGTGTACATCCTGGCGTTGTTGTTGGGCAGCTTCACGCAGGGTTTGATAGATAGTCACCTCTCGCTGACTCAGCTTTTTAGCCTGGCAGCTCCACAATAGCATCCCAGTAACCACACATAGTAGGGTTTTCATACAATGAGCTTGTTTAAGGTTTCTCCAAATGATTCAAAACTAGCTTTTTGATTACATGCTTCGTTGTGTAAATACTCATTTAGCGTTGCTAAACTCCGTCTTACACGCCTCGCCTGAAATCAAAAATTAAATTTTTGATTTCAAAGCATAAACCGTAAACATGTTCAATAAGAATACTGTTTGACACAAATTTGTTAAAAAAAAAGGCAGTTTCTTAGGGCAAGATCAAAAAAGATTATATTTGTACAAATACAAAAAAGTGCTTGATCACGTTATCAAAAACACTTTATGTAAAAATCATTGTTTGAGATTATTGTATGCGTTCAAAACATCTAATACAATTTGCTATAGGGTTGGCTGTCATCCTGGTATTGAACCTGGTTGCGGGACAATTTTTCTTCCGCCTGGACCTTACCGAAGAAAAACGGTACACCATTTCGTCTGCCACCAAAAAATTTTTAAAAAACCTACCCGACGAGGTGTCTATCAATGTATACCTTGAAGGCGAACTTCCTCCTGACTACAAACGCTTGCAGACAGCTATTCGTGAAACACTCAATGAGTTTAAGATATATGCAGGCAATAAGCTCAAATACCGTTTTGTAAACCCATTTGATTTTAGCGACCGCAAAAAAGGCAAGGCTTTTCTGGATAGCCTTGCAGTAAAAGGAGTACGCCCTACCTCAGTAGAAGCCAATAAAAAAGATGCCCGTACTGTAAAAGCAGTGTATCCGGGAGCGTTGATTTTTTACAAACAGTATGAAATGGGTACCATCCTGCTCAAAAATATTTATGAACACCGCAACCGCAACGCCGTTGCAGAGCAACAAATGATTAAGCAGTCTATCGAAAATGTAGAATTTAATCTGGTATCGGCAATTCAAAAGATTACAGGCAGTCGCAAAAAACGTATAGGTTTTCTTGAGGGGCACGGCGAGCTAAATCCTTTGCGGGTAGCTGACCTTCAGAGTGCGCTCAAGCTTAAAAACTACCAAATATACCGGGTAAACTTGCCCTACAGCGAGATAATTGACTCTACCCTGGATGCGGTGGTGTTGGCAAAGCCAGACAGTGCTTTTTCGCGGGTAGATAAGTACAAGCTAGACCAATATATTATGAACGGGGGTAAAGCCTTGTTTTTTGTAGATGCCGTGGGGGTACACATGGACAGTGTAATGAGAGGCACTGGCTCTTTTACTTTTCCTTACAAACATAACCTTACCGACTTGTTGTTTAGATACGGGGTACGCCTCAATAGTGACCTCATAATGGATTTACAGAGCAGTTCTATTCCTATGAATATAGGCAATATGGGCAATCGTCCTAACTTCCAACCAGTACGTTGGACTTACCAACCTTTTATCAATCAGTTTGGTAAACACCTGGCGACTAAAAACATAGGAATGGTAGAGCTAAAAATGGCCAGTACTATAGACACTGTAAAAGCAAACGGGATAAAGAAAACGCCTTTATTGCTCACCTCTAAATACTCGAAGACACGAAAAACTCCTGCCTTAATAGTGTACAATGAGGCACAAAAAAAACCTGACCCAAACCAGTATACCCAAAAACACTTGCCTGTAGCGTATATGCTCGAGGGCAGCTTCAAATCTATGTTTGCCGGACAGCCAGTACCTACCAAATACCCCTACCGGGAAAAACACAAAAAACTAAAAAAAGACCAGAGCCAACCTACCCAGGTGTTTGTATGTAGTGATGGGGACTTTATCCGTAATGGCGCCCGTATTAACCCTAAAAAACAAGTAGTTCCTACTCAATTGGGGATAGGTTATATAGGAAAAAACAAGGTATTCTTTGAAAACCGCGACTTTGTGGTCAATGTGATAGAATACATGGTCAATGAGAGTAACCTGATTGAAGCCAAGAACCGAGAAATCACTTTGCGCCCGCTAGACAAGCTAAGAATAGAAGAAGATGGTACTAAATGGCAGTGGTTCAATATGCTGGTGCCCCCTTTGTTGATCGTATTGTTTGGTTTGGTTTGGTTTCAAGTCCGCAAACGAACTTTTGCCCGCACCAAAAAGCATTAATAAAATGTTATTAGCCACTCTTACCTAAACTTTAGGTCTTGAAAGTCTGTTTATCAAATTAATAAAGGCATAGTTTGGCGATAGCCACACTTTTGCACTTCGTATACACGTTTTCTTTTAAATAATCATTATTAAGTAGCCGCAAGCAATCTGCCCCGGTACTTATAATTAATAAAGTGTTAAAAAACCAAAGACTCAAGTGAGGCATTTGGTTGCATATTTTTAATTTTACTCTATTATGAAAAGAACTATTCAAAACTCACTCCTATTAGTCATTGTCTTGGTTACAGTCAGCCAATTGGCTATAGCCCAAGACCCTATTACAGAAGATAAGCAAGGCATTCAGTTTTTTAAAGGCAGTTGGGACGAAGCTTTGGCAAAAGCCAAAAAGACAAAAAAATTACTTTTTATAGATGCTTACGCCACTTGGTGTGGCCCCTGCAAAATGATGGACAAAAATGTATTCACTAAAAAAGAAGTAGGCGATTATTACAACAAAAATTTTATTCCAGTAAAAATTGATGTAGACTCTACGACGGGACGCCCTATTGCGTCTAAATACAAAGTGACTGCCATGCCTACTTACTTGTTTGTAGACGGTGAGGGTAAATTGGTGTACAAAAAACTAGGGTATATGAAACCTACCGAATTTATTGAAGTAGGTAAAAGTGCTCTGGAGATTCCTGCTTTACACGAAAAATTTGCAAAAGGGGATCGTAGTAAGGAGTTTTTGACTAAATACCTGGCTGCTGTAGATAATGCCGAAGCAAGTGTAGCAAAAAATTACTTCAAAAAAGTAACCGATAAAGAGTTGCTGTATGACAAAAATGTGTTCAAAATTATGACGTCTTATACCCGCGACCCTGAGTCTAGAGAGTTTAAGTACTTTCTTGCCCATACTCAAGACTTCAAAGATGAATATGGCAACCGTGCCATTAATGTAGCTGTAGGTATACTAGACAATTTATATGAACAATCGTTTAAGCAAAAAGATACTAAAGCATTGCAGCAACTATTTAGTGTTTTGCGTAAGCTTGATCCGGTAATGCCCAAGACCAAATCAGAAAAAATCATCGAAAAGTTACAAAAACAGTTTGATAAGAAAAAATAAAAAAAAGTGGCTAACTGCACAGTTAGCCACTTTTTTTATGTTCTTACACCAATACGTTGGTGTGCTTTCTAAATAATTTCTGTAGGCTTTTCTTTCCTATGGCTGTAATGGGGTTGTTATTCAAATACAAGGTTCTAAGCCCTATCAACTGGTGCAGGTTTTCGGGCAAAACAGCAATTTGGTTATTTTTCAATGCCAGGTACTGAAGCTCCTGCCACCCCTCTACCTTTATACTTTTCAACTGATTGTCATTGAGCAATAACTTTTTTAGTTTTCGGCACTGCTTCAGACTTTCTGGTAAGTCAGTCAGTACATTCCCCTGCAAATCTAACAAAACCAAATTATTCAAATCTCCCATATCACTGGGCAATACATTGAGCTGGTTGTGTGACAGCACCAACTGGTGCAATTGGCTGCTACGGGTAAAGTTTACAGGCAATGTCTCCAGTTGATTATGTGCAGCAGTCAATATCTTTAAAAAAGGTAATTGATCTAAACCTTTAGACAATTCCTTCAATTGATTATGGTCTACTTTCAACACCCGGAGGTTTTTCAACCGACTAAGTGCTGCAGGTAAAGCCTTCAGCTGGTTATTGTTCAAATAAAGCTCCTGTAGATTTTCTAGTTGGGTAATGCTTGTTGGCAGTTCAGTAAGTTGATTATGACTTAGGTCGAGTGTCACTAAGTGCAGCAAATTACCAATTTCTTCAGGTACCTGAGTCAATTGGTTTTTAGCCAAGTGTAAACTTGCCAGGTGTGTACCCAGTTTCCCTATGGAAGCAGGCAATACTCTTATACAGTTTTCACTCACGTTCAGGTTGCGCAAATTGGTTGCCTTGCCTACATTGGAAGGAATGAAGGCTACTCGATTGTTTCTAATATTTACGCCCTGAAGCTTGGGCAAATCAAACAAAGTTTCGGGTATATGATCAAACTGGTTGTGATTAAGATTGATTACTTCTAAGTTTCGCCACTGTCCAATATTCTTTGGCAGCATACGGAGTTTATTCCTCTTTAACAACAAATACCTGAGGTTTACCAACCTCACCATACTTTCGGGCAGTTGAGTAAGTTGGTTATTGTTGACATACAACATGGTCAAGCAACTAAGTTGTCCCAATTGTTTGGGCAAGCTTGTGAGGTAGTTGTTATTCAAAAACAAGTTGCCCAACGTGCTTATCTCTGCAATACTCTCAGGCAAACTGCCTAGTTGATTATGCTCTACATTGAACGATGTCAAATGAGCAAGTTTACCTATATCAGCAGGCAATGTTTTTATCTGATTGTTTTTAATATGAAGCACTGTAAGCAGCTTACAAGCCGTCATGCTATTGGGCAGTCTATTGAGCAGGTTATTACTTACATCCAACGTTTTTAGCTGGGTAAGCTGCCCTAAGCTATCAGGCAACGCCCTTATTTCATTGTTTGCTACATTTAACTGATCTAAGCTAAAGCATTGCCCCAGTATATTGGGCAAGGTGGTCAATAATGCCCCAGATACCTCCAAATACTTTATGGCTGGCAACTTACCCAAGCTAACGGGCAGTTGAGTCAGCCTGGCCGAAGCAATCCTTAACTCTTCTAAATTTACCAGGTTACTGATATTCTCATCAATATTTGGCAAAGCACAATGGTATACCTGTAGTTTTTTTAAGGAAGTAATGCGTGAAATCACTTTTGGAAACTCATCTATCGAGCAGTTATTCAAGTAGAGCGTTTCCAAGTACTTTAGTTGATCAAGCTGATCGGGTAAGTAGAGCTTTACACTTTTATTAATGGTCAGTTCTTTAAGATTGGTAAATACCGTCAACCCATCCAACGAATGAGCATATACACTATGATGGTATTGATTGTATAACCTTAGGTAAACACAGTTCTGAAAAGAGGGGATATTTTGAGGGGCTAAGTTGTGCTCTAAACAAAAGTTAGCGTATTCTATCAGTTTTACGGGAGAGGGTTCAGGGACAGCATTGCCCAGCAGCAGTTCAATGCATAGTTGTAGGTTAAGAGGGATTGTTTGATGAAAAGTAGTGAGCATAGTTAGCTCGTGATTGGCGCTGGCATGTTGGAAACGAATTTGAAAGTGAAGGTTTTTCTCTACTTTCTTGGCTGGCATCTTATTCACAATCAACCGCCACAATTCCTGAGTCAGGGTTTTATCATAAGCATTGCTCAAGCGGATATACAATAAAACCGCCCACAAATCTTCGTCTAGAGTATAAGAGTAGAGCAAATGAACAGCCAGTAACACATTGGCAGGGTCATCGCTCAACAAAAGCTTTTGCAGATTCTTCTTTTCTTGTGCATCCATTGCTGATCATAGTTATACAGTCACATTTACCCTCTTTTCAATAATAAAGCCACTAAAGCTACTCATACAAAACCCTGATACCAATACTGGAACTTTTGCCCTGATCGTCGCTGCATGATACCTTGATCATACCACGTGTAGGTTTAAAAAACACCTTATCGTTGGGGCTTGCTGCCTTATAAAACTGATCGTTGATATACCAATATACAGTTTTTACCTCATTGTGAGCTATACAAGTCAGCATTAGCTCAGGGGGATCATCACGATCTACAATATACTCTTTATTTGTCGACAAAGAGTTAATGACTGGCGCAGGATGTTCAAACACCCTGGTACACCTTGGGTTATGCGGGGGTATTTTGCGGTAAGCAATGCCTTCCATATTATAAAAAGCCACCATTTCAGGGGCAAGATTTGGATAAAGCACCGTTTTAAATTTACCTTCGGTTCGGCACGTCACACAGTAAGACTCTTTACCATCGATCGATACAAAAACCTTTTTCAAATGGTCACACTTTTGCGTAGGAGACACCAATGGCAGGTAATAGTCTATGACTTGACTTTCGCAAAAACTGTTAGGTGGTAAACCTGTTTCGGCACATACCCAACGAACCTTTAAGTCTTTGGGGGCTTTAAACCATTCCTTTTTAGAGTTATAGTCAATAGCGTTGAACACTTGAAACAATAAAGGGGTAGCCACCTCTGCTCCTACCAGGCTTTTGACTCCATTGCCCGAAAAGTTACCCACCCATACACCTACGGTGTATGCGGCATTATAACCTATACTCCAGGCGTCGCGCCGCCCATAAGAGGTGCCTGTTTTCCAGGCTACTTTCGGAATACGAATAGTGTTTTCAAACGATGAAGGCAGGTCAGGACGATTGGCTTTGGTCAGGTTTTCGGTAATTACATAGGCTGCTGCAGAGCTAATCAACTTTCGGTTGGTGGTAATTGTATCACTTTTGAGATAACATAAGTTGGTATAACGCCCACCATTGCTATATACCGAAAACAAGTTGGTGAGTTCTTCCAACGTAACCCCACATCCCCCTAAAATCATAGAGTACCCCAGCTTTTTCTCGTCTTTTACCACTTGTTCAAACCTCGCCTCACGTAGCTTATTGATAAAATAATGTACCCCTATCATTTTAAGGGCTTTTACAGCCGGAATATTGAGCGAGTTTGCCAAAGAAGTTTCTATATTGACTATCCCATTAAATTTTTTGTAAAAATTTTCGGGGCTGTATCCATTCAAGTTGATGGGTACATCGGCCACTGTAGACTTAGGGGTGAGCTTGCCCTGATCAAAACCCAAGGCATACACCAAGGGCTTAAGGGTACTCCCTGGCGAACGTACAGCTTTTACTCCGTCTACCTGCCCCGCATGTTTTTTATCATAAAAAAACGGGGAACCTAAATAAGCTTCTACTTGCTTGGTGTGGTTGTTTATTACCAACACCGAGGCATTGTAAATACCCTTTACCTTAAGGCGACGTACATAGTTTGCTACCAGTTGTTGTATTTTATCTTGTTTAGATTTGTCAATAGTAGTTCGAATGATCGATTCAGTAGAATAACGACTACGTAAGCGATACGCCAAGTGTTGGGCTTCGTGTGGGGCTTCGCTTCTTGTAGCCTGAAGTTGCTCTTCCAGTGCTGCTTTGATAAACCTTGGCTCATAGATATTGGCCTTGCCAAAACGCTTAAGCCATTTGTTGCGGGCTTTGACTATAGCTTCGTTGGTGCGCCCTATTACCCAAGAGGTAGGGCGGTTAGGTATAATCGCCAAGGCAGTGATTTGGGCAAGGCTCAATTGGTGGGGCATTCGTCCAAAATACAACAAAGAGGCCGCTTTTACTCCTTCTATATTGCCCCCATAAGGCACCAGATTGAGGTATATTTGCAATATTTCATCTTTTGAATATTTCCACTCCAACTGAAGCGCCCGGAACATCTCAATCACTTTGTTGGCATACGTACGCTTTTTGGGCGAGAGCAACCGGGCTACCTGCATTGTAATGGTAGACGCTCCCGATGTTTTGTGTCCTTGTAATATGTTATTAAACAACGCCCTGCTTATAGCGATGGGGTTTACCCCCCAATGGTTATAAAAATATTTATCTTCTTTGTATACGATGGCTTTTTTGAGTTTAGGAATAATTTCATCAAGCTCAGTTTTCATCCGCCACTTATCGTCAGAGGTTAAAAACGCATGCAATACCTGATCGTTTTTTGCCAGCATCAATTGAGAGTACTCTATCTTTACACGCAAAGGGAATATCCAATGTAGAATAAAAAACAACACAATTGCTCCAATTGTCCCAAGTAATGGCAGCCTTATCAGGCGATACCTCCAGCAACGCTTAATAAGTTTTATCAGACGAAATGACCTATTTGTGTGGTTTTCACCAGAGTTTTTTATCATTTTTTTGTAAAAAATAGCATTTGTGTAATTAAAAACGGCTTTATTTTTTTCTTACCCAAACAAACGACGGACTGTAGGGCTACAGTATGTACCCAAGCAAGGGTTAAAAAACAAGTAAACCACTATATATCAAACACTTAATAAAAAGAAGAGGTTTCAAAAAGCTTTTGTATTTTTTTTACCCGGCCAGTAATTTATTTTGTTTTTTCAAGCTTCAGATTCAAGGTAAATAAACACATCAAATTTTGAAAAGCATTTTTTTAGTGCAAATTCTTACTTGCCTTTCGAGACAACAATAAAACAAAATTTCCTGCTTTCTATTTAAACCCATAACTTTGTAATGTTCCTTGAAGGAAAAATGTACATTCAAAAGGAAAATATTCAACCAAGCATTGATCAAACGGAAATTATACGAGCTCACAAAAATGATGGCCTAAAAATGATAGAAAAAAATAATACCAAGTCGTATTGGATTACCTGTATAACATTGTTACTGGCAGGCAATTTTTACTCAATACAAGCACAAAATAAAGCAAGAAAGTATCAGTCGGCTTATAACCGAAGTTATCAGGAATTTGATACAGTACAAGACTATCAGGGGCAAACCCACTTTGTACTCCATTTGTTGGTAAGCCTTGATAAAACCACTACTCAGGTAATACTAAGCCAGAGTATAGATGGAAAAAAATGGGAAAATATAAAAACCCAGCGTATTCAGAAAGGATATAAAGCATCTTTGCAAAATGTACCACTCACTTTTGAGTTAAGTACCACCAAAGAATTGCTAAAAAATATAAATAAACAGGTGTATTTCAGGGTAACTCCTTCCAACCAAAAAGGCGAAAAATCTCAAGCCTGCGGAGTTGCTCAAATAAGTAAACAAAAGTTATTAAAGCTACAGGAAGACGCCAACGCGGCGAATCACTTAGCGAAAAGACACAAATAGTGTGGATTTGATTTGTTTTTTTAAGTTTAGAGATTGTTTAATTTTTGATTGATTCATTGTGGGGATGTACATTGTACATCCCTACTCTATTTTATACCCCTCTCACTTTCTCCTTACAAGTTATTTTATATTCTCCGTTGACTTCCCTTCTTTTTTTTGTACCTCTTTTGCCTTTATTATAGCAGGTGTTTTTGGTGGTTTTTTTTGCTTGATAACAGGTTTTTGTGAGAAGAAAATCAGAAAAAAGGGTATGATAAAGAAGGTAAGAATAATGTAAGCAAAACCATACAAACGATTACGCAAAGTAGCATTACCCAAACGTCGGGCAAACCACAAGGGTATATTGCGCAATGGAGTAGCTGGAAAAAACAACAAGACCCCAATAATGTTGAACAAAATATGGGTAAAAGCAATACTTAGGGCTGTTTCAGATTTAGAAAAAGCCGCCACCAATGCTGTAAAGGTTGTCCCCAAATTAGCTCCCATAATAAAAGGAAATACCCTTCTTAACGATAGCTTATTAGTAGCTACCATAGGCACAATCAAAGTAGACACCACTGAGCTAGACTGCATAATACCGGTGATGACAGTACCTGACAATAATGCTTTGAATGGATGCCCAAACAGACTTTGCTCCAATACATTAGAAGTTTGCTTTTCCCATTTAGGTTTCAGCAAATAAGAAATCGTGCGTATTGCTACAAACAATAATACTGAGCCTGTGATAAGCGTAATAAAACTATTGTTGCCAAGAAAACTATTGATACTTTGGGTGATGGGGGTAAACAGACGCCCCAACGGATTTGGAATGTGATGATGGTCGCCAGGAACTCCTCCTTGAATAGCCGCTGATAAAGTACGGGCAAGCGATGACAACACCCCAAAATAATACTCAAGAGGAAAAAGTATGAGGGTAGTAAAAATATTGAAAAAATCGTGTAATGTTGCCGCAGCGATTGCTTTTCGAAACTCTTTTCGCTGACTTACATGGCTTACCGATGCCAGGGTACTGGTTACTGTTGTTCCAATGTTTGCCCCCATGACAATAAACACGGCACTTTCCAGGCTCAAAGTATTTGCCGCTACTGCTACTACAGTTAATGAGGTAATGGTAGAACTACTTTGGATAATAGCTGTTGCCAATAACCCAATAAACAAGTTGATAAAAGGGTTGGAAGTAGCCACAATGATTTGCTCTACATAACGCTGCCCCAACAAATCAAACGCCAATATTAATAGTTGCAAAGCCAGCAAGAAAGTAAAAATAAGCCCTAGCAATTGCACTATTAAAACACCTGACTTCTCTTGGTTAATTCGACCCATACTTGTTCTTACTACAGTAATGTTTAACTTGCATTGCAGGACATTCCCCTGTTTTGCAATACCAGATAATCTATGCTGCTTTTTTTGAGTAGCATTTTGAAGCTGCAAAATTATGCAAAAAAGTAATGACTCGGTAAATTATTGTGTGAAGATAAATGTTACTTTTTGTAAGCGCTTGCTTTAAAGTCGTTATTTGTTCCTTGCCTAACACTTTACATAAAAGTATTACAAGCCTTTGAACTCATTCCCCTGACAAACTCTTCATATTTGTCAGGGGATACAATTCTTTTTTAATTAACCTTTCAATTCATTGAGCGCCAACCAACTCATTAGCCCTGCTCCTATTTCCAGCGCATCTTCGTCAATATCAAAGGTAGGTGTATGTACTGACGAGACTATCCCCTTAGATTCATTACGCGTACCCAAACGATAAAAACAAGCGTCTACTTCTTGTGAGTAATAAGCAAAATCTTCAGCTGCCATCCATAAATCAAGGTTCACTACATTCTCTTTGCCCATATATGTTTCGGCTGCCTGACGCATACGTTGGGTAAGCGCAGGGTGGTTTTTGAGGTGTGGGTAACCTACATGAATGTCAAAATCACAAGTAGCCCCCATTGCCTCAGCAATGCCTTCACCCATTTTTTTCATGCGTTTATGTGCTTCTGTCCGCCAAGCTTCATCATAAGTTCTAAAAGTTCCTGCTATCTTTACCACATCAGGTATTATATTGGTAGCTCCCTTGGCTTCTACCTTTCCAAACGAAAGTACAGAAGGCGTTTTAGGATCACAGTTGCGACTAATAATTTGCTGTAAAGCCACCATTATATGCGAACTGATCAACACTGGATCTATAATTTTCTCAGGCATTGCTCCATGCCCACCTTTCCCTTTTACAGTAATGTAAATTTCATCGGCACTTGCCATATATAACCCCTCTCTGAAACCAATGGTACCCACTGGCAAAAATGGCATCACGTGTTGGCCTATGATGCTTTTAGGTGCTGGTGTATGCTTCAAAGCCTTGAGTACTCCGTCTTTGATCATTAAAGATGCTCCACCAGGGATTTTTTCTTCTCCCGGCTGAAAAATCAGTTTCAATGTTCCCTCAAAACTATCTGTCATCTCGCTCAAAATACGTGCAGTGCCCAACAAAGACGAGGTGTGTACGTCATGCCCACAGGCATGCATTACCCCCTCATTGGTAGACTTGTAAGGAACATCATTTGCTTCTGTAATAGGCAAAGCGTCCATATCGGCCCGCAAAGCTACCGTTTTACTTTCAGGGTTTTTGCCTTCTATCAATACAGTAAGCCCAGTATTCGCCACTTTCTCTTGTGGGGTAAGCCCAAACGATTTCAGGCGATTGGCCACATATTCTGCGGTTTTGTATTCTTCAAAAGAAAGTTCTGGATTGGCATGAATATGCCTACGGTCAGTCAGAATATCTTCTGCATATTTTTTAGCCAGTTCTTTTACTATAGGTTTTAACTCTTCCATGACGGTTTCTCTGTATTTGAATGTTCTGTGTTTATTTTATAATTGTTTCAACTCGCACAACCCCATCCATGTCATCAACCCTACCCCAATCTCCACCGCATCTTCATCTATGTCAAAATGGGGTGTATGCAAACCAGCCGTAATATTTTTAGCCTCGTTTTTCACACCCAGGGTATAAAAACAAGCATCTATATGATGAGAGTAAAAAGCAAAGTCTTCGCTTCCCATCATCACATTGGGTAACACCAACACATTATTTTGCCCCAAAAACTCTTGGGCATACAACATAGATCGTTCTGTAAAATCAATGGCATTATTTAGATAAGGATAACCCACCTCTATCTCTATCTCACAATCTCCTCCCATTCCTTGTGCAGTGGCTTTCGCCAAACGAACGATATTTTCATGGGCTTTTTTTCTCCACTCTTCGTCAAACGTTCTGAATGTACCTTCTATTTTCACCTCTGCCGGGATAATATTTGTAGAGCCCTCTCCTACAATTTTGCCAAAAGACAGCACAGCTGGAATGTGAGGCGGAATATTTCTACTAACCACTTGCTGCAAACTCACTACAATCTGTGAAGCAATCAATACTGTATCTATTACTTCATGAGGAGTACCTGCATGCCCTCCGGCTCCCTTTACAGTAATGTATATATCGTCGCAACTTGCCAGTACAGGTCCAGGCTTAAATCCTACTTTGCCTACCTCTATAAAGGGGGCTACATGCTGGGCGTATATACTGCGTGGAGCAACCTTATGTAAGTTTGCCTTAAGCACATTTTCTTTAATCATCAAAGAAGCTCCTCCTGGGCTCACCTCTTCGCCTGGTTGAAATATAAGTTTGAAAGTTCCTTCGAAATGTTCCCTTAAATCATTTAAAATTCTTGCCGTACCCAACAATGACGATGTATGCACATCGTGTCCGCAAGCGTGCATTATGCCCTTATTGGTCGATCTATAAGGTACATCATTCAGTTCCATAATAGGCAGGGCGTCCATGTCTGCACGCAAAGCTACTATTTTGCTTTCAGGCTTTTTGCCCTCAATCAAGGCAGTCAATCCTGTACCAGCAATATTTTCAGTGGGTGTAATCCCTATGGCCTTTAGTTTGTTCGCTACAAATTTAGCAGTGTTGTGTTCCTGAAAGGATAACTCAGGGTGGGCATGTAAATGCCTTCGATCACTCAGTACTTCGTTTGAATACTTTTGCGCAAGTTCTTTAACTTTGTCCTTTAAGTTCATAACAACACTATTATTTTAATACAAAGATAGAGTTTGTTTCAATAAAGCTTCGTTTTTTCTGATAATCTCATGACCTATGTATAGTAAATTCAATATGTAAGGAGGTTGGATACTTCATTGAATAATTTTAACTTACCCCACATTTATTTGTTCAAGATATTAAAATCTAACTCCTGATAAAATGAAAACTTTACGTCAATACTTCTGGGGATTAATTCTATTAATTCCTTTTGTACAAGGGTGTGATACATTGACCAATGTAGCCAATACAATCAATAAAAGTGGGGCTATAGCCAAACCTCTGACTGAGGGGCAAATTGCTTCAGGTTTGAAGGAGGCGCTGAGCGTAGGTATTAGTAATGGAGTAAAACAGCTAATGCAAAAAGACGGATACTTTGGTAGTAGCATACTAAAAATACTCTTACCAAAAGAAGTAAAAGAAGCTCAAAACCTGATTACGAAGCATGTGCCCAACGGACAGAACTTATTAGATAACCTGGTACTTAAAATGAACCGGGCTGCTGAAGATGCCGCTAACGAGGCTACCCCTATTTTTAAAGATGCAATTACTGGTATGAGTATCAATGATGCCAAGGGTATTTTGTTTGGCAGTGATAGTGCTGCTACTTCTTACTTGAAAGGTAAAACCCAAGCCAGGTTAACTTCTGCTTATGCACCTAAAATTAACAGTTCACTGGGGAAAGTAGGGGCTACCCAAGCCTGGAAAGCACTTGCTGACCCGTACAACAAGTTTGCAAACTCTACTGTAGGTAGGTTTATTAAAGGGGTGAAGCCTATCAATGCCGACTTAGGTAGCTACGTTACAAATAAAGCACTTTCTGGTTTATTTTATAAAGTAAAGCAAGAAGAAGGTAAGATTAGGGATAATCCGGTAGCACGTGTGACAAGTTTGCTACAGCGGGTATTTGGAGAACTAGACAAAAAAAAGAATTAAACACCAGACGCTCTTCACTAAGGAATGACGAGAAATTAAATTGCTATTCTTGAGGTAGAGGTTTTGTTTTGAGACGAGGCTATTTTTTTTGCCCATAGCAGTGCTACGGGCAAAAAAAATAACGAAGTATCAAGGCGAAAAATCACCTCTCAGAGTGTAAATTTATTTTTGAACAATTCCTAAGAGAGACAAAAAGCCAGGGTTTACTGAGGTAAATTCTGGCTTTTTGTATATAGTACCCATTGCTTATCCGATGTTTTCACGGCATTGTTCTAAAAACAACCAACCTCTCTTTGACGCATTCGTTAACAACAATATTATAAACTTTGAAGATTCCTCATTTTCCTTTATAAAGATAGTACAACTCATGAAAAAGATTTTCACATTTATTTTTCTTCTTGGACTTGCCCCCTTATTTAGCTCCTGTGATATGCTACAAAAAGCTGCCGAACCAGGAGTTTCAGATGATGATATTGCCCTTGGATTAAAATCTGCCTTAGATGTGGGCATTGGAAACGGGGTACAAGAGCTAATTAAAACTGATGGGTATTTTGCCAACCAAGCAATCAAAATCTTATTACCAGATGAGGTTCAAAATGCTACTAGTTTTATAAAAACGGCGGTTCCTGGCTCTGAAACTTTGCTTACCGAAGTAGTGCTTAAAATGAATAGAGCAGCTGAGGATGCCGCCAACGAAGCCGCCCCTATATTCAAAGACGCCATTACTGGTATGACCTTTACTGATGCTCGTAACATCTTATTTGGCACCGACAATGCCGCCACCAGTTTTCTAAAAACAGGCACCTTTACTCAACTACAAGGTCTATACGCACCAAAAATCAACAATTCACTTAGCAAAGTAGGACTGACCCAACTATGGGCACAAATTGCCACTCCTTATAACCAATACGCCAGTAACCCTCTGGTACAAGTACTAGGGGCTAAGCCTATCCCTGCCGACTTGGGCACTTATGTTACAGGAAAAGCCTTGGACGGTTTATTTTTTAAAGTAGAAGGAGAAGAAGTAAAAATACGCAAAAATGTAACGGCAAGGGTCAATGACTTGCTCCAGAGAGTATTTGGTTTGTTAGACTAAGTACCTCTCAGGTAAAAATATTAGAAGGAGTGTTGGTAGAATGGCGTTGCTATAAACTACTACACTCCTTTTGTCGTTTATTCACCACTATACATAACCATTGATACTTATGAAAAAACAGATTCTTTTGTCACTACTCATCCTTATGCCTTGGTTAAGCCAGGCACAATACAACCATTGTGGTATACTCATTCCTTCTCAAAAATCTATCAACAAAGTTAAAGACAAACCATCCTCGATTAACAGTTTTATTTCGATAGATGAGGCAGCCAACTACATCAAACGTATTGTAAAACAAGTACCCGATTGGCAGCAAAATTTTGTATTGCAAGAACGCAATGGAATTAATAATGCGTATGCACACATACAAAACGGCAAACGGTTTATTACTTATGATAACCTGTTTGTAGAGGCGCTGGATTATCAAACAGGCACAAAGTGGGCTTCTGTAAGTGTGCTGGCACATGAAGTAGGGCACCACTATTTCGACCATGTACTTGACCGGGAAGGCAGTACCCATTCTAAAGAGCTGGAAGCGGATTATTTTTCGGGCTATGTACTAGCCAAGATGGGAGCAAGTATCGCCCAGGCAAAAGCAGCTATGGCAAAACTTGCCAACCCTTATGGCTCACACTCTCACCCTCCACGCAACCAACGTTTAACTGCTATAGAAAAGGGCTACAACACAGTAAAGCCACGCAAAAAAAGTAATCCATACAGTGGTAATTTTTATACTCAACAAAATGATGTACGCTATGTAAATGTACAGCCCAGGTCAAACAAATTGGTGCAAGCCACTTGGTTTTTTAACAATGGACAAAAGGTAAGCGAAAACCTGCACTATTCGCGCACTACCTCAAGAGGCGCCAGGGTGTATTACAACAATTACATGCAAAATACCCGACGGGTTGAATTATATTTTTTTAGAGATGGGCGAATACGTGAAAAAGACATTGATCTAAAAAAACGCCGCTATGCCTGGTACAACTTTAGCCGCCATTAATTGAGTCAAAGCCAAATTTAGGGATATATTTATGGAATGGTGTTGCTCTGATTCGTTGCGAAAAACTCAGGTAGCTCACAAAATTCAAAAAGCGAATGATGCTCATTTTTAGCGCCTTGAACTATTCTACTATTTCAATAAATTTTATTCCCACTTCAACCCTTGAGTCAGTCCTAACATTGCCGTATGCTGTAATACGGCAATATTTTTTTATTAATCTCGCTGTAAATCTCTGAAGCTTTGACCATACAAAGCCTGATGTCGCTGACTTGCCTCTACCCAACTTTCAGGAAACTGCCCCCTATCAAAGCATACTTCTTCAATGGCTTGTCTTACTTGAGCAGAACAAGTACTAAAACTCACTTGCCCTACTCCTGTACCCAATCCGGGAAACGCCATCCTTTTGACTACATCAGCAATCGGTTGTCCATCAGGAAAACTACCATTCAATATTAACAACAATACAGCTCTGGCTGCAAGGTAAGGGTTTACTGAATTGTTGAGTACCATAGGCACCCGCATGGTAGGGGCAGCAATCAAATAAGGAATTTGTTGATTTTGAGTGGGCGCAATAGCTGCGCTGCCTACCAACAGCTCTCCATGGTGTTTCTCTCGAATCAATTGCTGCAAACGCTCCTGTAACTGTTCTCCAAAATATCGGGTATACAATGCATCTATCCCTCCATCCATAAACCCAAAACTATTGGCAGGGCTCACTACAGCCTCACAGTTGACATTAAGAATAGAACCTTGCACTATTTCTACGTTTTTCAAATCACCACATATTTGCTCCCAGGCATACGCCAAACCAGGCTCTACTGACGTTAAAATTATCGTTGGAGGTGTTTTCATGACGCTGCTTATTTAAGTAATGATTAATTTTCCAAGGCTCAATATCTCCAAAACAGTTTATAAATGACGTTTTTTTATAAAAAAAACGAATCTCTTGTAATTTAGCCCACATAATACTGAAAGACTATTGAGGAATAAATAGTTTTTTTATATCTTTGCGCCTCTATTTTGGAGATTCACCCAAAACAACCATTTTATATAATTTTAGTATGATTATTATCAACGTTAAAGAAAACGAATCTATCGACAAGGCGTTAAAACGCTTTAAAAAGAAATTTGAGCGCACAGGCGTTCTTAAAGAAATCAGAAAACGCAGCTATTTTGAAAAAGGTTCTGTGGCTCGTCGCAACGAAGTTTTGCGTGCTCGTTACCGTCAACACATGGCTGATAAGGAAAATAATTCTTAGTAATTTCCTTGCTAGTCTAAAATTTTATTGTTATGTTTATGTTAAGTCACCTACATTGTTCCTAATGTGATATTTTTGGGATAATGTAGGTTTTTCTTAACTAATTTCCGAAAGGGGTTTATGACCTATACTTAGTAATAGGGTCATCGAAAGATTTCGCAGGGATAACAATAGATTTGTATGATAAAATCCTTTTTGAAGCATATATTAGCTAAAAGATATAGCCAAAACACTATTACTTCTTACAATCACGATCTCCAGCAATTTTCTACCTATCTTCAGGAAATACACCGGCTAGAAGAGCCTGAACACGCCGATCATAACATGATTAGATCATGGGTGCTGCAACTTACTGAAGAGAAAGCCAACGTCACCTCTATCAATAGAAAAATTGCCACCCTCAAATCATTTTACAAATACTTACAAAATCAAGGATTTATTAAGAAAAATCCTGCACAACGCCTCAAACCAATGAAAGTGCCCAAAAAAGCACCTATTTTTGTGGAAGAGGAAAAAATGCTGCAGTTACTCAATACAGTACAATACCCCGCAGGTATTGAAGGTTTGCGAGACAAGTTTACTATAGAAATACTCTATGGCACAGGTATGCGTCTTTCTGAGCTGATTAACCTGCAAATTCAACATGTTGACTTTCAAAAATTAAGGATTAGAATACCAGAAAAAAATAATCTAAAAAAAGAGAAAGAGAGAAACATTTCTGTAGCCAAACCGTTGCTTGACCTTTTACAGCAATATGAAAAAAGTAAGCAACAAACTTATGGCAAACTAGTACATAACCACGTATTGGTTACAGATGAGGGCAAGCCTGCTTACCCTATGTTAATTTATCGTACTGTAAAAAAGTATCTTCAGCTGATTACTGATCAGGAAAAAAAGAGTCCACATGTACTGAGGCACTCTTTTGCTACGCATCTGCTAAACAAAGGGGCTGATTTACATGAAGTAAAGGATATGCTTGGACATACTACATTAAGTACTACTCAGGCATACTCCCATAATTCGCTTGATCAAATTAAAGAAATATTTAATCAAGCACACCCTAAAGCATAGGTTTAACAATTAAACAAATAGCTTATGAAACTACAATTTCATTCCGTACATTTCAATGCGGACCCCAAGCTCACAGAATTTATAGAGCAAAAAGCCAACAAACTGGAAACTTTTTACGACCGAATTATAGACGGTGAAGTATTTCTTCGACTGGAAAAAAATGAACACCGTTATGATAATAAAGTAATAGAGATAAAACTGAATATTCCCGGAACTATTCTATTTACCAAAGAACACGCTACTTCATTCGAAGCAGCTACCGATCAGGCAGTTGAAAGCCTTAGAAGACAGTTGAAAAAACACAAAGAGAAAAAACTCAACTATTAATCGGTATAAAATTTTATCAAGAAACCCGTTTTTATCAAACGGGTTTTTTTGTTGCCCCTCCCCTACCTGAGTCATTCTACTAAAGTACCCATAAACAGACTATTCCAAAACCCTTACCTCGTCTTAATATCATGCATCATCTCCAATGATTAAGCATCGTTTAGCCTCCTAAAAGTTCGTAAATCCATAAATGAATCGTAAATTCACATTTATATCTACTCACAGTCAGCTTCCACTATATTTTACTCACAACCCTAGGTTTCATGTATTACTGCAAAGCTTCAAAGTATCTATTACTGATCATAACTTTATCTATGATCAACTACAGCACTTCGCGAGGTCAAAACTGTGGCTGTACCCTTACTTTTAAAACCAACAATCCAAGAGGAATAAATATTCTTGATGGACGCAAGGCGCCTTATAACCGACTACACACAGGGGGCACCTTATGTATTCCATCGGGTAACTATCAAGAGTTGAGGTTTGTAAACTTCAGGGGAAGTAAAGGTAAACCTATTACTATCAAAAACTGTGGGGGAAAAGTAACTACCAACAACGGTATTACAGTATTAAGCAGTCGTTACCTTAAGATTTCGGGAGCTGGACACTTTTCGGTAAAATATGGGATAAAAATCAACCGGGCTAAAGGCACAGGACTAGATATCAAGGGCTTATCGTCGGATGTAGAGGTAGAAAATGTAGAGGTGCAAAATACCGGATTTGCCGGCATTATGGCAAAAACAGACCCTCAATGTAACAAACCTAAAACCTGGCGTAAGAACTTTACCTTTTATAACCTAAAGATACACGATTGTTATATTCATGACACCCACGGTGAAGGGATGTATATAGGGTATACCGGAGGGTATGAAAAATCTAACCGTCGTTGTGGAGGACGTCAAATATTTGGGCATTTGTTTAAATCAGTACGCATTTATGATAATATCATTGTACGCACAGGTTGGGATGGTTTTCAGTTAAATCTTGCAGTACAAGATGTAAGGGTCTATCGTAACACAGTGATAGGGTATGGTACACAAAAGAGAGCCCATCAAAACTTTGGCTGGTCGATAGGTGGTGGTACTAAGGGAAGGTTTTACTCGAACTTTATTTATCAGCTCAACTCTTTTAAAAGCCAGGCACGTAACCCTTACCAACTCAAAGGTTCAGGAATTCAAATTATTTCTAACGGAGATACTTTCTTTTACAACAATGTGATTGTAAACTCTGAACGCCACGCTATTTTCATTCATAATCGTTTGTCTCGTCGAATGCTCAATTTTAAGGAAGGCTACTACTTCCTGAACAATACCTTGGTAGGGGCACGTTTGTCAAGTATATTTTATAATTCGGCATCTACTAACCAAAAAGACGAAAAGCTCAACTGGAAACGAATATTTTTCAATAACTTAGTTGTTGCCCCACGTGCTGCCCACCATAAAACCCGTACCTGGAAAGGAATGAACGAAAATTACATAGATTTCAACAGTAAGGCTATGCGAGACAATGCCAAAGCCAGCATACAAAAAAATGTATTGATAGCAAGTGCTCAACAAGCAAGATTTGCCAGTGCTAACAACCTGGTCATTGACGCCAACAATTACCGTTTGACAAAGGGTGCTCAGGGTATTAATGCTGGGCGTGGCAATACTCGTAGCTTTGGGTTTAGTACTGACTTTAATGGGGTAAGTCGAGGTACAGGGGGAAAACCTGATGCAGGGGCGTTTGAGTACAGCGGACGCAACCAGGCAAAAGTGTTCATTTTTGCCAACAAAGCAGGAAATAGAGTAAGCTTTAAATGTAATTTTAAGTTATCAGGCAAAGGGTTTATTAAGATAGAAAGAATAGGTGGACAGCAAGTACACCAGTTGTTCAGTGGTTATTTAAGGGCTGGGCAACGTGTTTTTAATTGGAATAATGCCCGCCGGGGATTTTATAGAATTAATGTTACAATAGGAAACTATAATACGAGTAAATTTATTATGATCTAATGTTACACAACTTCCTTGGGGTGTATGCATTACAACTGTTGGGGTACTCTACCCAGCTTTTAACTTCGTTGAGCTCAACACAGTAAAATGTAGCTTCGGTTTTTAAAAAAGTACCGTCCTCGCCTCGGTTGTGTGTTTTCACCATAGCCGTCAGGCTACTATTTTTTTCACTCCGTAAAACATCTTTCAGTGACCAAGTTTTGGCGATTCGATCAGCGCGTGGGGACACTGGCTGAGGCGGTGACGGTATTTTTGAGTGAATTTTCTACATTTTTTATTATACTTCTCTTAACCTGACGGCTATGGTGTTTTCACCAACCGATCGAAACTCTAAAATAAGTCGTTTTTTAGGCTTGTGGATGGTTTGATTTAGCTTTGCTGAGCACCGATATTTATCGGCATCTAAGGACTCGTAAACTCGGTTGTGGAGACACAAATCAGGGTGAAAAATAGTAGGGTAGAGTACTGTTGGGGTTCTACTGTTTAGGGGGGTAGCTTTAATACGCTATAAAAATTTGCTTCATTTACTTTTTATACAATCAGGTTGAGAGACGGTTTAAAAGTAAGCCTGGCACCCTACCCCAATAATAGGGCTTATCAATATAAAGTTGATGAACTAACCTTTCTAATTATTTGCTTTCATACACAACCGGACACACACCTTACCTCTATTTTCATCGTCAAAAAACGATTTAAGTAGTCATATATCACAACCAACACTCCTCGTAATACACTCTGCCATAAAAAAGCACATCTCTAAGTATTTAGGAGTGTTTTTAAGAACAAGTTGCTCTTATATTCGTTATTTTGGTTGAAAACACATTGCTTGCAGAATTAACAACCTAAAACTATACTTAAGTATCCTAATCACAAAAGAACTGTTTTGCGCCTGATGAATTTTATATTAAACCTCTTCTTTTTTTGTGCATTTATCACAAAAAAAAATTACCTGAATTTTAATTACATATTGCTGCACCAAAAATAGTGAAAACTATCACCAGATAGCATTGCTATGTGTTTTGTTAAGCAATATTGAGGTATAGAATATGACATAAGGTGGTTTGGCAGTTCTTGCATCAAGAAAACGTCATGTTTCACATACAGAATGTTCAACGTCTTTTTTTCCTTTCGCTTTTCTCTTTACTTTGTTTACAGGCTACCCTTGCACAAGACTGTGGTTGCGACTTTACGTTTAAGCCCAGTGATGTTGTCAATGGTTTTAGTCAAATAGACGGTACTCAACCTCCTTATGACAAAATACGTCAAGGGAACACCTTGTGTATTGAAGCTGGGGTGTATAACGGTCTCCGGATTATTAATATAGTAGGGGGCAATGGTGCACCAGTGATTATTAAAAACTGTGGAGGGCAGGTAGTGACAAATGATGGCATCCGGGTTTTAGCCAGTCGCTATGTCAAGTTGTCTGGAGCAGGTGATGCTTCGGTAAAATATGGGTTTAAAGTACAAAAAGCGGTGGGTACAGGGGTTGATATCAAGGGGTTATCTACCAATATAGAAGTAGAAAATGTGGAGGTACAAAACACTGGGTTTGCCGGAATTATGGCAAAAACTGACCCTGAGTGTAACAAAGCTGAAACTTGGCGCCCTAATTTTACGCTGCAAGACCTTAAAATACATGATTGCTACATTCACGATACCGAAGGCGAAGGAATGTATATTGGTCATACTGGTGGTTATGAAAATACCAACAAATACTGTAGTGGCAAGCCTATGTATGCCCACTTGCTAAAATCAGTACATATTTATAACAATCTGATAGAAAGGGCAGGTTGGGATGGCATACAAATCAACCTTGCTGTACAAGATACCAGGGTATACAACAATACAGTGATAGGCTATGGAACTGAAAAAGAACTGTTCCAAAACTTTGGCTTTTCGATTGGTGGCGGCACCAAAGGCAGGTTTTACTCCAACTTTATTTACCAACTCAGTGCCTACAAAAATAACTCTAATGATCCCAATCAACTCAAGGGCTCAGGAGTGCAGATCATTTCTAATCAAGATACCTTCTTTTATAACAACATCATTGTCAATTCAGAACGACATGGCATTTTTGCTCACAACCGTTTGTCAAGGCATAGGCTTGACTTCAGAGAGGGCTATTACTTTATCAACAACACCATTATTGGAGCAGGAGTGTCAGGTATTTTTTACAACTCTTCTTCTGCCTTACAACAGGACGAAAAAGCTGATTGGCGCCGGATTTTTTATAACAACTTGATTGTGGCACCTAACATCAAATATGAAAAAGAATCGTTCTGGAAGGGATTTGATGAGAACTATATAGATTTTAATTCTAAAGAGTTACGTGATGCTGCTAAAGAGTTTATCAAAAACAATATTTTTGCTCCTACTATAAGTGAGGTAAATTTTGCCAATGCCAAAAACCCAGAAGCCAACGCCAACAATTTTAAACTAATGGAGGGGTCTAAAGCAATAGATGCAGGTTTGGATGCAGCTAAAAGTTTTGGAGTCAACGCTGATTTTAGTGGTTTTAACCGCCCCAACAGTGCCACTTTTGACATAGGGGCATTTGAATACCGTAAAGATGATCCGGTAGGTTTATCGCCCGAAAATACTGCCACTATCACTACGTTGTACCCCAATCCTTCACAAGGCCGCATTCATTTGCAACTCAATGTGCCACAGGCTGCTTATGGGGTAGTACAGGTGATGAGTATGGAAGGTAAAAAAATTGCTCAGGTGTTCAAAGGTAAGCTATTGCCAGGTAAGCAAACCTTTACCTGGAATAATGCTCAGCAACACAAAGGCATGTATATTTTACACGTAGTTACAGATAAACAACATGTAAGTAAACCTTTTGTAGTGAGGTAAACCTGTTTTCAAACTGCTTGCAGCAAAGTAAGCAGTTTTCATCTAAATTTTGCCTTCGAAATTGCCAGGTTTTAGGTACAGAAGCTAACACTATGTTTACAAGAGAAAAAACCAGGAAAGTTATTGGATGATAAGTTTTATAGAGTCATAAAAAAAAACATTCATATACTCAATTTCAAATACTTAAAACACTGGTTCTTTCCTGTACCTAATCACTGGTAATGTTTGTCATCGTTCTAAAGCATTGCAAGGTAAAGCGTGTTTTCCAACCAACTCACTTACCTATTTCAGGTAATAAGGTTACCTACACATTTTTGGCAATATCATACAAACAAAAAAAGACCGAAAGCTGTTACCTTCGGTCTTCTGATCAATCAAACTGTAAAGATTTAATTGCCTTTGCGTTTGCGGTTATTATGTTTTTTACGTTTAATATTTTTGCTTGCTCGGTTTTGCTTACGTTTAATTTGTTTACGTTCTTTTCTGGTCACTTTACCATCGGCTTTGGCAGCACGTTTGGTGGCTTTGACATTTCTTTGTTGCTTGCGAAGTTTGGCAGCTTCTTTTTTAGTAAGCTCCCCAGATTTTACTCCGTTGCGAATACGTTTCTTTTGGTTTACCTGACGCTTTTTTACTTTGGGGGTAGACTGAGCCTGGGTTTGGCTATTGAACGCTACAGTAAGGGCAAAAGCCAAGAAAAATCCGAGAAAATATTT
This sequence comes from Microscilla marina ATCC 23134, assembly GCF_000169175.1. Lineage (NCBI taxonomy): Bacteria > Pseudomonadati > Bacteroidota > Cytophagia > Cytophagales > Microscillaceae > Microscilla > Microscilla marina. The sequence continues at coordinate 80,003 of NZ_AAWS01000019.1, read as the reverse complement.
AGTCAATTTCATTTGTGTAAATTTTTAAATAATAAGATAAAAATTTTGTTCTTCGTTTTTAATAAACTTATGCCCCTTAGAGTGTAATGTAGAGCAAAGGTTTAACAGCCTGGCTTTTTTTTGTATGAAAACATTCAAATAATATATAACCCTCTTAAAATCAATTATTTAAATTTTTATTTTTTTTGTATGAAAACAAAAAAACGATTACCCTAAAGGATAATCGCAGTTTTTTGTGAGTAATTCAGCCAGTTTACAGCTACATTTCTTCTCGGGTAACCTGAAAGGGGACTTCCACCAAGCGGGCAAATTGTTTTCCCAGGTCTTCTATATCTTCGTCGTCATAGACCCATACCACCTGTGTATGAGGGATAGGTTCTAAGGCTTTCAGTACATCTACACAAGCTTTGGTAGAAGCTGAGTTGATATACTCTAGTTTAAAGACTACTTTGGTTTGGGCATTGGGATTGTTTTTATACCTGCCAAACCATTCTACTACTGGTTCATAAAAATCCATGGCGTCTTCTGGTAAAGACCTGCCAGTAAATTCAAATACTCCATTTTTAGGATCTAAAACGATTTTTGGAGTATCTTCGGTTCCTTCAAGACTGATTATTTCTACCATACAATAGGTGATTTAGAGATTGTGAAACAAGCTCAACTACCTTTATTTTAATATTTGGTTGGTAATTTTAGTAGTAGCACCTTATGAAAGATACTGTGTACAATTTATAAAAGTCTGATCGTAAAACAAGGTACTTTGCCAGTTTTTTTGTATTCGTTTAAGTCTTATGCCTGTAAACCAAAAGACCACAAACTTGCAAGTTTGTGGTCTTTTATGGTTGATTTTATTTAGTTTACTTTCACCATCCATTGATGTTTATCTTCTACTTTGCCCATACGAATGTTGTGCAAAGTTTCTTTTACCTTATAAGCAAAGGTTCCTTCTACCATTGGTGGTAAGTCATAATCAGTCCCTTGGTGCCCTACGGTTTTAATAGAAGATACTACTGCAGCAGTACCTGCACCAAAAGCCTCTTCTACCCTCCCCTCTTTCAGTGCTTTGTCTATTTCTTCTACACTAATGCGACGTTCTTCTACAGGTTGTCCAAAGTCTTTTGCCAGTTGTATAATGCTTTTACGGGTAATTCCATTCAAAACACTATCGCCCAATGCCGCAGTAACAAGGGTTCCATCTATTTTAAAGAACAAGTTCATTGTTCCTGACTCTTCAATGTATTTGTGTTCGGCTCCATCAGTCCAAATCACTTGGTGATAACCATCTTTTTGGGCATTGCGTGCAGCATACAAAGATGCTGCATAGTTTCCGGCAGTTTTGGCGTAGCCTACCCCTCCTTTTGCAGCACGGGTATAGTCAGTTTCGATACGCACCCGCACCGGCTCCGCATAATAACTGGCTACCGGACAAGTAAAAATCATAAACTTGTAGGTATCTGATGGACGCACCCCAATAAAATCATCAGCTGCAAACATAAACGGACGAATGTAAAGCGTGCTTCCTTCTTGCCCTGGGACCCAACCCTGATCAAGTTTAATGAGCTCTTTTAAGCCGTCCATAAAAACTTCTTCGCGTATTTCGGGCATGCACATACGGTTTGCCGAAATATTCATACGGTTAAAGTTTTCGTCTGGCCTGAATAAGTATACCCCTCCATCGGCTCGCTTATAAGCTTTCATTCCTTCAAAAATAGACTGTGCATAATGCAAAGTAGACATTGCCGGACTAAAAGATATATTGGCATAAGGAACAACTCTTAGGTCGTGCCATCCATTATCTTTATAATCAGCAACAAACATGTGATCAGAAAACACACGCCCAAATGGTAAATTTTCAAAATCAACTTCAGGCAAACGTGACTTTTCTACTTTCTCTGTCCTAATGCTTAACTTTTCTTCTACTGTCTCTGTCATTATGTGATTTTTTTACGTGAATATCTGTGTTATAACTTTGTAACACTTACTAAAATAGAGTCGCAACTTATATCAACTCAAGGAATGTTGTCTACCTGTAAAATGATCATTTTTTATCAGGTTTTACCCGGGGTTACTTTTTAGCCATCCGGGGCTGCCAGGGGGTTTCTGCTATCTCCATGTATTGGTGCATTGCCCTACACAAAGTAAACAAGTAATCAGAAAGGCGATTGAGGTATTGTACCACCAAATCAGCCACAAAATCTACTTCTTGCAAAGCAATGACCATTCGTTCTGCTCGTCGACATACTGTTCGTGCAATGTGTCCAAACGAGATAGATGAGTGTCCTCCTGGCAATACAAACGCCCTAAGTTCAGGCAATACTGCATTCATCTTATCCATTTCGCTTTCCAGCAAAGCAATGTCCGTTTCCAGCAAATCAGGAATTTTCATTTTAGACTTTTCAGGATCAGACGCCAACGATGACCCAATGGTAAACAGGCGGTCTTGGATTTCCTTCAATACTGCCAGATGTGGTTTATTCACTGGCTGATCGCTCAACAGCCCAATATAAGAGTTTAACTCGTCTACTGTGCCATAAGCTTCTATTCTCAAGTGCGATTTTGACACCCTGGTTCCTCCAATCAACGATGTCTTTCCTTTGTCTCCGGTTTTGGTATATATTTTCATTTAGCCTATTAAATTGCAAGACAAATATAACTATATCTACTATAAATATCAATTCTCTTAGAGCCATCCCAAGTCATTGAAAACGGGCTATCTGTATTTCAAAAAACATTTTGTACAAGCCCTGGGTTTGTACAAAATGTTTGAAAGCTTAGCACCATATTTACAAAAATAAAGTTTGGCAAAAAAAATCTTTAATCCTTATTAGGGCAAGTGAAGCAAAACTTCATGTTTCCAATGCCGAATAACCTCTTGCTCGAAGTACTTGAAACGTTCTAAAAACACATCAAACATATCAGGGGTATCTAACGAAAGTTCTTCAGCTTTAAGCAAAGTAAAGTTAGCAATGGATGGATAGCTAGAGGTAGGTTTTGCATCACGTACCAACGCACTTTGTAATGAAGAAAAAGTCTTCATTCGATCAAAATACCTGGTTTTGATTTGTTGTAGGCGATGCTTTTCTTCTGGTTTGTTCTTATGCCCCCAAATACCCCCAAAGCAGAATTGAACCCAAATACGCTCTGCTTCAAAAAATAGTTCAATGGCAAACATAGCTCCTGAGCCTTCCCATGAAGCAAATTGCTCGCGCACAAAAATAGGGTACACCTCCTGGGGCAATATTCTTATCACCCGTGCATCATTAGGCGTAAGCAACTTATACTCGGTATGGCGTTCGGCAAGAAAATACTGCCTTACTTGCGTAAATATTCCTGACAGGTTGGGTTTATGCTGCATGATAAACTCAATTGCCTTGTGGTGCCGTTTATAAATTTGCTGTGCCAGGCGAATGTGTTCGTCGTCCTCCATCATGTTTTTATCTACACTATCAATGTATGACTGTATAAAAAATGCTACTTGAGTGTCCAGGTAAGCATGCGTCAGCACCTGGTTTATCATTGACCTAAGGGTACTATAAGCCAAATGTTGAAAATAAACCTCTTGTTTGATAAATCTCAAAGGATGTCGGGGGGTAATATACAGGTAGTAATTGGTATATTCATCACCTGGCCATCGGTTTTCTATCAATTTGTAATTGTGTTGCAGTACCTCTTCAGCGTTGTACAATGGTATGTCCAAAAAGTTTTTGATGCAAATAGTAAACTTTACTTCATCATTCAACACCAATATATCTACTCCCTCATAGTCCCTTAATATTTCGGTTTTCTCAAAATCGCCCAAGCTATACCTGATTTTGTCAGGTTTGCTCAAATAATGAAAGTGAGTGATAAGTTGCTTCAAAAAAAACTGCCCGATACCATGCGAGCCTTTAGGATCAAGCAACCAGGCAATAAAGTTAGAATGCTGTTGGGTTTGTGTATCAACCCCCAATACTTCAAACAAGTTAAAACGATTGAGGTATTGCTCAATTTTTTCGAGGTGATGGGCTTCATCCAGCACAAATTGTTCAAATACCTCCAAATCCTGTAATTCGGCAACAAGTGGTGTCATTGTAATAATTGGTTAATAATACTTGATAAGCATCTGGTCATCAGCATGCTCTCATGAATGTTTATAGTGCTATTAATTGATCAGTTTGTTTACTTATTTAGGTATCAATAGTCCATAGTATTTAGTCAATAGTCCATAGCTGATTCGAGTAAATGTTCACCTTGTTAAATGCTGTAAACCAGTATTTTATATTAAGATTGCGTACTCACTTTATTTTTAAAAGTGTTTCGGTTTTATGCCTAAACACACAATTAAATAGTTTTTAAATTCATCAATGACTGATAACCAGCAAACAACTTTGACTAAAATCACTGCGGAGTATTGGGTATGCTACTCAATGCTATTAATTTTATCTCAACTCAGGCGTTCTTATGTTTCTTTTTTTATTTTCTACTCAGGCATAGAAGTAGGTTTTTCGGGACGAGTAACATTGGTATTGATGATGTCTGTTTCTACCAACCCGTCGCGTAAACGTACTATTCTATGTGCATAATGGGCTATGTCGTCCTCGTGTGTTACCATGATAATGGTATTTCCTTTTTGGTGCAACTCATCAAACAAATCCATAATCTCATAAGAGGTTTTAGAGTCCAGGTTACCCGTGGGCTCATCTGCAAGGATAATACTGGGATCGTTTACCAAAGCCCTGGCAATTGCCACCCGTTGGCGTTGTCCTCCTGACATTTCGTTGGGTTTATGCCGATAACGATCGCCCAAACCTACGCTTGTAAGGGCAGACAAGGCTTTTTCCTCCCGATCATATTTATTATAGCCCGCATATATCAGTGGTAAGGCTACGTTTTCAAGGGCAGTATTTCGGGGTAATAAGTTAAATGTCTGGAAAACAAACCCAATTTCTTTATTTCTAATCTCTGCCAACTCGTTTTCAGTCAAGTCACTTACATCATTGTCGTTCAGGATATAAGTGCCACTGGTGGGCGTATCCAAACAACCTATAATATTCATCAGTGTAGACTTGCCCGAACCCGAAGGTCCCATAAAAGCCACATACTCTCCCTGATAAATATCAATAGAGATAGACTTAAGCGCCTTGACTACTTCACTTCCCATATGGTAAGTTTTGGCTATGTCACTGGTTTGAATAATGCGTTTTTTATTTTCTGAATTCATTGTTTTGAGTAAAAGTTATATGGAGTAAGTAGCAGCAAGTAATTAGCTATAAGTCCTTAGATACCGATGTATATCGGTGCTACAAGTAAGAGCAACTTGTTCATCATAAGGTAGTTACACCTACTCTTTAGGTATGTTTAATGCTGCCTTGGTACTTATATGTTTTAAAATTTGGTCAAACCTTACAATTCAGGCTAAAAAAATGACTTTACCACTGGCAACAGAATTTAACCAAGCCTTTAAGTAGTATGTGGTAAATATACAAATTTTTCTTATTCAATGGATTTCTAAACAATTAGCAAAACGTGAGTTTTGAGTAAACTCACTTGAAAGTACTGACTTTGGCCTTCTTAAAAGTCTAAGTGTTTTACTAAAGGTACAATTATTAGCCGTTTTTAAGCATTGGGGTTATTTTTATGCGATGTTTCATGACTCATTAAAGTTTTAACACCTAATTAATTTACGATTAATACAAGAACAAATTATACAATTACCGGAAAACAAAGAGGTCATCAATGCATTATTAGGGCTGGAAAGCTGGTAGATAGTTAGTAATAACCTCAAGTAAGATGCAGGAAGCCTTTGAGATGAATGATCACTTATTAGATACTAAAAGATGTTGTTGAACTGGAATGTGTCAACCTAATTGTTAGCCGTTGGGTATATTTGAAATATCACAAAATAAATGCCTTCTAATTCAAACCAGGCAAAGCAGTAGCATTGAGTCAGAATGACCAAACTAAGCCAAAACAATTGACTGAAAATACAGGCTTTTTTTTATTGGGTTTAACTCAAGTTGAGTTCGTTCTAACCTACCATTACATGTGCAGTAGGATATTTATACGAGGTACTAATTACTTTTTTACTTAAGGCAAGTGCAAGCGTCAATGTTCCTACCCTGCCTATATACATACTAGTAATGATCACAATTTTGCTTCCTTCGGTTAAGTTGCCTGTGATGCCTGTACTTAAACCTACTGTAGCAAATGCTGAGATTTGCTCAAAGAACAGCTGTAGTAAAGGGGCATTGGGTTGGGTAATGGCCAAAATAAACATACAAACAAAATTGTAGGTAATAGCAAAGGCCACAATAGAGAAAGCGCGCGAAATGACGTCTTGAGCAATTTGGCGCCTCCCTAAATCTACGGTTTTCTTGCCTTGTATATTGGCTATTGCCGACATAATTAAAAGCAGAAAAGTAGTAGTTTTAATTCCTCCTCCGGTAGACCCGGGAGCAGCTCCAATAAACATCAGAAATATGATCATAATGTAACTGGGTAAAGAAGGGGTAGACAGTCCAAGTTCAACCGTATTGAAACCTGCAGTACGGGTAGTGGCAGACTGAAACAAAGATGTAATGATTGACTCTAGCAAGTTTTTATCCTGAAGGGCTGGTTTGCCTTGCTCTAAGAAATAGAAACCTACAGCCCCCAAAATAGTTAGAAATAAGGTCATGTTTACGGCAATACGGGTACCCAATGACCATTGTTTCCAGGGCATTGCCAGTCTTTCACGCATGTTTTTAGGTGAAAAAATATCTTGTATTGCTGAAAAGCCCAAACTACCAAAGGTAATGATGAGCACAAACACCAAATGTAGAATATAACTACTGCGTACTCCTTTTTGGTACAAACCATCAGGAAACAAACTAAACCCAGCGTTACAAAACGCCGAAATGGAGTGAAAAACAGAGAAATAGATCTTATTGCCCAGGCTATTGTTGATTCTTAAATTGGCGGGTACTCCAGTGTTAGAGGGGTCGGTACTTGCCACACTACTTGTATTAGTGTCGTTTTTTTGGGTGCTGTCAGTAGATACTTGAGTCACTTCTTTTTCTTCGCCAAAAGTAGGCAAACCTTCATCAATGTTTATCTCAGCAGTATCAATTTTCACTGTATCTACCAAGCCAGGTTGCCCAGTGCCTGTAGTATCAATAAAAGGTTTTTTGAGGGTAAATTCTTCTTTGTATTCAGGGGTGTAAAAGACTACATCCTTGTTCCAGGTCATAAACACGGCAATACTACCCAAAACCTCAATAATAAAAGTAAGCACAATTACCTGCTTCAAAAGGTTGCGTGCCGATGAAAGGTTTTCGCTACTTAACACATCCTGAATGATCGCCTGCTGCTTGATACCTACTCCCTGGCTCAAAAAAGTAGCAAAAAAAGTGGCAAACGACACAATTCCAATTCCTCCCAATTGAATCAAAAACAGGATCACGATTTGCCCTTTGACGCTAAAATCTGATGCTGCCGAAATCACCGACAACCCGGTTACACAAGAAGCACTGGTAGAGGTAAACAAGGCATCCAGAAAGTTGACTCCGCCAGGAGCAGTAGACATTGCCGGCATCATCAACAAGCCGGTACCTATCAGTATCAAGAGAATAAAACTTGCTATGAAGGTGGTGGCTGGGTTAATTTTAAGGTCAGAAACTGCCTGACTGGAACGCACCACCGAGTAAGACAACAATGCCACCAAATAAGTAGCAATGATCGATTCATAGAATACCCGATAATCGGCAAACTCCAGTAAAAGAAAAATATTATAAAACAGGTATAATCCCAAGGCATTGGTGAGTCCTACGAATAAGAAAACACCTACTAATATGGTTTCAAAGAGGTTTCCTGTAATAAATACTCGCCTATTGAGCGCATATAGCCAACGAACTAAGAAGTGCAAGGCATAGACAAAAATGTTCAACTCCAGCCAGTTAAACACTGACGATATATCATCTGCTTCGAGGTCTGCTCCATAACAATACAATAGCAACACTATAATGGCTGAGGTGTTGACATTATTAATGATGCGTAAAATATGGGCAATACGCTCTTGATTACTATACAACAGGTGATTGAGTTGTTCTGTAAACCTTGCTCTTTGATTCATGGCTGGAGTATATTATGTTTGATTGCTTCGTTCAATAACAATTGCTTATCTATAGATACCACTCCAAGATGTTCACAAACGAGTCCACCTGCCAGGTTCGACAAGGCAGCAGTAAATCGAGGAGAGGTATTCAATGCCAAACACAAGGCTGCTACACTCACAAGTGTATCACCTGCCCCTGATACATCTGCAATAGAGCGCAAGTGTGCTGGGATGTGTACTTTGTCTTTCCCATTGTCCATATAAACGCCTAGCTCTGATAAAGTTACAAGGGCTTGTTTTACCTGAAGTGTTTGCTTAAGCTTGACCACTGCGTCTTTTAATTCGTTGGCATCTTTGGCGTTAAACTCAATTTTCAATCCATCTTTTAGTTCCTTTAAATTAGGCTTAAACAAAGTAGCGCCAGCGTAATTCAAAAAGTTCTTCTTTTTAGGATCGACAATGGTAGGAATCCCTTTTGCATTGGCATATTCGATGACCCCCTGGATCAACTCTTCACCCAACACCCCTTTGTCATAATCTTCAAAAATAATGGCCTGACAAGAGGCAGCCAGTTTTTTAACCAACGCCAACAAACTGTGGGTTTCTGTAGGAGTAAGGTTTGTTGTGTGTTCATGATCTACCCGCAGAATGTGTTGGTGCCCCGACAAAATACGGTGTTTGATAGTGGTAATGCGCTCTTTACTTTGTAGCATACCTTCTTTGGGTAGTCGGTGAGCATCAAGCAAATTGAGCAAATCGGTACCACTGCCATCATTCCCTATCACCGAGCATAGCACAGGCTCAGCGCCCAATGCCTGTATATTCATCGCTACGTTGGCGGCTCCACCCAATCTTTTTTCGCGCTGTTGAACCTGCACAATGGGCACTGGAGCTTCAGGAGAAATACGCTCAACTTTTCCCCAAAGGTAGGAGTCTACCATTACATCGCCTATAATTAATATCCTTTGCTGAGAAAAAGCGTCAAATATTGCTTCTATCGAGTCGTATTGCATATCTTAATGAGCTGTTTAGCCTACTTTGCCAAAGTACAAGCTACAGGTAGTATAATGCAACCTGTAACTTGTCGCTGAGGCTAACAGCTTACTTCTAGTTTAGTTTCTCTAATACTGTTTTAATCCGTTGCATGGCTGTTTTTAAGTCTTCGTCAGATGCTGCAAACGAAAAACGCAAGCAGTTATCAGCTCCGAAGGCTTCGCCAGGTACTAATGATACGTGTGCATTGTTCAAAATGTACATACACAAGTCGATAGAGTTATTAATCGTATTTTCACCATCGCTTTTGCCATAATAATAGCTCACATCAGGGAATATGTAAAATGCCCCATCAGGCAAATAAGTTTTAAAACCCTTGATGTCTTTCATCAAATCAAGCACCAAGTCACGGCGACGCAAATAAGCTTTAGCCATGTCGTGGCTAGGTGCCAAATCACCAGTAATGGCAGCATACGCGGCTTTTTGGGCAATAGAACAAGTACCTGAGGTAAATTGCCCTTGAAGCTTGTCGCAAGCACTGGCTAACCAGGTAGGTGCAGCCAAATACCCCACTCTCCATCCAGTCATGGCAAAGCCTTTTGAAAAACCATTGACAGTAACTACTCTGTCATGCATATCTTCAAATGCCCCCATGCTTACGTATTCGTCCTGAAAAATCACATACTCATAGATTTCATCAGCAATTACAAATACATCTTCATGTGCTTTGAGCACATCAGCCAAAGCCCTGAGCTCATCTTTGCTGTATACCGAACCAGTAGGGTTACTGGGCGAAGAATATAAAATGGCTTTGGTTTTGGGGGTAATGGCAGCTTTAAGCTGTTCTGGAGTAACTTTAAAGTTATTTTCAAGGCTTCCACTCACCATTACAGGCTTACCTTCGGCTACTTTGATTATCTCGCGGTAAGTTACCCAATAAGGAGTAAATACTACTACCTCATCGCCTGGATTAAGCAAGCACATCAATACGTTGGCAAGTGACTGTTTGGCACCAGTAGAAACCACAATATTTTCAGCTTCCCATTTAAGCCCATTGTCTCGCTTTAGCTTATCGGCAATGGCCTGACGAAGCTGTGGATACCCTGAAACAGGCGTATAAAAAGTAAAACCATCATCAATTGCTTGTTTAGCCGCAGCTTTGATGTGATCAGGGGTTTGAAAATCAGGCTCACCAAAGTTAAGTTTAATTACAGCCTGCCCTTTAGCTTCCAGTTCACGGGCTTTTTTTGCCATGGCGATGGTGGCAGACTCTGCCAAACGGTTGATTCTTTCAGAAAGAACCTGAGTGGCCTGTGGATTTTTAGTTTCTACGCTCATATTCACTAACCATTTGAGTATTGAATAATTGTTTTAATTAAGTGTTCCATAGGGCAGCTCCCTGCCAAATGGTGATCTTCCTGATATATCAGGAAAGCTACCACATTGATTGAATTTTTGATGTCAGCAACATTTTTGATACAAACAAATATGCTCAATACTGCTATTCATTTTTCGCAAATTTATAAATGTTACCTAAAAATCTTTAGAAAGTGGAATAGTATTTTCTGTATAAAAAATTTAGGCTAAGAAAAATATTTTACAAAAATAAAGGTTGTATAACTGTTTGTAAACAAAATTTAATAGGTTTGTATCTCTATTTGAATCTTTTTTCTAATAAAACAGATTTTTTTTATAAAAATAAAGCATTGATATTCAACGTTTTAACTCGTAAATCATAAGTTTTATCAAAAAAAGTTTAAGATAGTTTTATTATTCCGGTTACTTTTTCATTCTTGGTAGAATGTATAAGTGACAAAAGAATTTTATTCAAATACACCTGTTTAACACTTTATTATTTTTAATGGAAACGCCTACTTCGATGAAGTAGGCGTTTTTTTTTGATCATTAGTACAATAGTCCATAGCACCGACAGGAGCAAGCTTTAAGCAACAAGTCCTTAGATACCGATGTATATCGGTGCTTCAAGTTGCCTCCTGTTCCAGAGACAACTAACAAAATCATAGTATACTTATTTTCAGTGGTTTATGAATTTGTTAGTTAAAAGCCCCGACAGGGGGCAAGCTTCAAGCGACAAGTCGCAAGCTAGACCCTGTTCCACAGGTAACTACACTTTTGTATCACGTTGATTTTCAGCAGCTTACAAAAAGCGTAGTTAAAAGCCCCGACAGGGGGCAAGCTTCAAGCGACAAGTCGCAAGCTAGACCCTGTTCCACAGGTAACTACACTTTTGTATCACGTTGATTTTCAGTATCTTACAAAAAGTGTAGTTAAAAGCCCCGACAGGGGGCAAGCTTTAAGCGACAAGTCGCAAACTAGACCCTGTTCCACAAGTAACTACACTTTTATATCACGTTGATTTTCAGTGATTTATGAAAAGCGTAGTTAAAAGTATTTAGTTGATAGTCCATTCGAGTAAATGTTCACCTTGTTAAATGCTGTAAACCAGTATTTTATATTAAGATTGCGTACTCACTTTATTTTTAAAAGTGTTTCGGTTGTATGCCTAAACACCCAATTAAATAGTTTTTCAATTCATCAATAACTGATAACCGAGCCTCTGGCGAGTCCTTAGATACCGATGTATATCGGTGCTCAACAAAGTTAAACAGCAACCAACTTTGACTAAAATCACTGCGGAGTATTGTAGTAATCAGCTCAAATTAAATAATTGTGCTCATATTATTGATGTTAGCCTGTAAGCCGCAAAATTTCCTTAGGTTTTCCTGTTGAGTCCAAATTATAAACAAACTGTGAGTTTAGGTTTTGTTATTATTGAAAGTAAATTAGTTAACCAGAAGCTTGTTTTGACAGTCAACTTTTAACGTAAGTTGTTTTGTTCGCAGTAGCATAAAGGTGCTACTCTCTTGTATTGCCACAACAAATGGGCAGTCAAAGTGCAACAATGGCTCATTAAAATGCTTCAAACTCCCACTTCCCCCCTACCCCTTCCTATAGGGGTAAGGCTTCATCTCAATGCTTTAGGAATAGCAGCAAATTCACATAACCTTCTAATTAACACACACTTACACACATCTGTTAACTATTTGTATACCCATTACGACTTTTTGTAGTAATTTATTTTGTGTTTTCCCTGAATACTTGATGCATATTTGTGTCAATAGTTAATAAGCATATAGAAGTGATTTACACTGTACCAAATTGATGGGGGCTCTGGAACCAACAACTTCCATCAATTTTTTTAACCAGAAATGAAAGAAACGCTTTTATAACAGATGTTGTCTAAAACAATGGTTTTATCCTTCAACTTTTTATCAAAAACCAGCATATTTAGCTTTAACACCAGCTTCTCAAATAAATAGTTAATCATCAGTTGAGTGATCAAACTTTTTTAATTAATGACAAGATTTACTTTTAAACAGGTTACAGGTTCAGTAAGAGATGCTTCATAAACTGAGTGCTTTTATTGGTGCTGTACCCATAAAACAGCCCCCTGACCTTCATTGTAAAAGAATATACTGCTGTGTTGTGTATTGGTAACAGGTGCTATACACAACTCTAAAAATATAGTTTAGTTTACCACATAAGAAAAATTGATAAATCATGAACCCAAAGCAAGACAATCAGGCACCCAAGTCAGAGATACTTCAGGAAGATAGAGTAATAGAATGTTCAGAGCATTTGATACTTTATCAGCTAGGACAAAAAAACTTGGAAGAATATACAGAGTTTGTATATAATGTATATGTAGACAACTACAGTAAAAAACACGGTTGGCAATCTGACGAGGAAGAGCTGACTTACATGAAAGAAGAAGATGCTCAGCAGTTTTCTCAATCTTATTATTTTGCATTCAGAACCCACACCGGAGAAATGGCAGGTGGGGTAAAAATCACCAAACAAAGTCCCTCCCTACAGTTTCCTATAGAGACCGAGTTTGGCTATAATTTGCAAAACTACTTCCAGCAAGCCAACATTCCAGTCAACGATATATGGCACATGGGGCGGTTGGCCATCGATAAGCATGTGCTTGCAAATGCTGGGTTCTCAGGCTCTTCTTTGCCTATACTTATCAAGCTATTGAAGCAATCGTTTGGGGCAATGGTTCAACACGATGACAATATTCTGATAGGAGAGTCAGATGCATTGGCATACCGTATTTACCGCACACTAGGCATAAAACTACAGAAAATGGGGGAAGGTAAAAAGTATGTAGGTTCTTTAACTTACCCAGTTTTTGCTCAGGCATCAGATATTAACCGCTGGTTACATTTATACAAGCCACTGGTCTCTTAAGGTCAACTGCTACTCATAATAAAACCATACCGATCAACCCCTCAAAACACAGTGTCTACCAGGAATACTCCCCTATTCTATAGGTACTGTCTTATAAAACAGAGGTCGTTATACCACTCACTACTGGTGAGAATAAATAGGCGGCTTCTGTTTCTTTTTTGAGAAAACAAAAGTCTTTACAACATTATTTCGTACACAGCTTATCATGAAAACAGCTCCTATAACAATCAACGAATCAGCACGCCTAAAGGCACTTCATCGTTACCATATCCTGGACACAGGTTTTGAAAAAGAGTTTGATGACCTGGTAAAACTTGCCTCTTATATTTGCGAGGCACCTATTTCTCTCATTTCATTGGTGGCCGAAAACAAACAGTGGTTTAAGGCTAAAGTAGGACTAGAAATGCAAGAAACCCCTCGAAGTCAGGCTTTTTGCGCTCACGCCATTCATACCCCAAACTTATTTGTAATAGAAGACGCCACAAAAGATGAACGCTTTTGGGACAATCCCTTGGTAACCAATAGTCCAGACATTCGCTTTTACGCTGGTATGCCGCTTACCACCCCAGAAGGCTTTCGTTTGGGCACTTTGTGTGTAATAGATCAAAAACCCCGGCAACTGAGTTTGGCTCAAAAGCAAGCCCTTCAGACCCTTGCTACCCAAGTGATCACTCAACTAGAGTTGCGCCTTAAGCTAAAGACAGTAGCTGCCGAGCGACAAGAGTTGGTGCTTAAGAATGAAGAAGTTCAGCAAAAGAATTCATTGTTGGAAATCAAGCAAAATAAAATCAATGAACAAAATAAAGCACTCAAACAGGCAACGGCAAACATAGAGCAACACAATAGGTTGTTGAAAGCAAAACAGGTAGAAATTACTACTCAAAATACCGAATTGAAGCAAAGCCAGCAGGCGTTATTGGCACAACGAGACGAAATAGCTTTGGCGCATAAAAAACTTTGGCGATACAACGAACGAATCATAGCCAATTTGCGCTATGCCAAAAGGGTACAGCAAGTGATATTGCCTACCTCGCAAGAAATACAGCAGGTATGCCAGGACTACTTTGTGTTGTACAGGCCTAAAGACATTGTGTCGGGGGATTTTTATTGGGTAGAGGAGGTAGATAACCAAGTGTTTATGGTAGTGGCAGATTGTACGGGTCATGGGGTGCCAGGGGCGTTTATGAGCCTGGTAGGGGCTACTTTGCTCGACCGGATTGTGAAGGTAAAACGTGAATATCACCCCGCCAAAATTCTGGAAGCACTCAACACCGAGGTAAGAAGGGTGTTGCACCAGGAGGTGTCTGATGACCGGAGTGGGATGGACATAGCTATTTGCAAATTTGAGAAAATAAGCCCAGAGCAAAACCTGCTTACGTTTGCTGGTGCCAAACACTCAGTATACTATACCCACCCTCACGAGCAAAATATTCGAACACTTAAGGGTACCCCTAAGGCTATAGGGGGAGTTCAGCGTACAAATATTTCGTTTACCAACCAGTGTGTACGCTTGCCGGTTGGCAGTACTTTTTATCTCTGTAGTGATGGTTATGTGGATCAAAATGATGCGCAAAGAAACAAGATTGGACAATTGTTGTTTTTGCAGCTGTTGCAACATGTGCAGTCGCTTACCCTGGCAAATCAACAACAGTTTTTGCTGAATTTTTTGGAAAAGCATATGCAACACACTGAGCAAAGGGACGACATTTTGCTGATGGGTTTTAGAATGTAAAAATTAAATCTACCTGGCAATTAAATGAATCTCCTCTCCCTTCATATAGAACCCGGCAAATAAGTGTTACTTGTTTGCCGGGTTTTTAATGGTTTATCAAATACGCTTTATTACCTCTTCGGCCTTTGTAGCCTCCTTAAAATACTTGTACTTCATGTACATTGCCACGTGATTCTCATGAAGAAAATCCTTATCGTTATATAGGTTTTTCACATGTTGAAAACCGATTTTTACAATGGTAGGTTTGGACATTTTGGCGATATAGCGCTTCATGTGTATTTCACGCAATTGATCGGCACGTTTATTTTGCTCATCAATGCCTGATTTTTCAAAGCCTTTACTAACTTTTTTCCACTCTTTTGGCTGATCAGTTTGTACAATATCCATCATTTCAGGAAGTAATAGTCCCAAGGCACCCTTAAGTTGCATAAAACCTAAACCTGCAAACTTTACGTTTTTTTCTATAAGTTCTTTGGCTGCATCAAACTTTGTCTTTGCATCGTTTATTATCTTCAATTGTTTGCTCATATTTTTGCCATTCTGGTGTAGGCGGTATGCTTTCATCGTCATGATTGGAACTATACCTATACCTTTTATATAATTCACAAAAAAATCTTTGAATTCACCTATCCAAAGTTCATCTTTAGAATTATATTTTCTATTATCAAATTTGGTCGGGAATGTTTTTTGGCTCTCAAACGTATCTACTTGTTGCAACGCATAATAGAGTGAAGTAAATGACTTGGCAATAATGTTTTCCAGTGGAAACAATCTTGAATCTTTTTCTTTTTTTTCCCATAGTTGTAAATCTTCATGCCCATGGCTTTCAAACGTTTCCAGCCCTTGAAAAGCACCTCCACCAACCCAGCCATCACACCAATCTTTTTTGGCTTGCGCAAACTGTGATTTACTATGATCTTCCCCAATGAGGTGACGAGCTGGAGGAAGTATTTCCATGTTCCTGTAATTGGACTTTTTTTGATGCAAGGCAGCATCTAAGGTACTTAACTCGTGACGCCCTTCCAGTTTGTCAAGTTTATAATGCGGATCACTTTTGTGTTCTTCTGGTAATTCAGACTTGAATCCTTTAATAAGAAAAGTCTCAGAGCCAAGCATCATTTTTTTTACCTTGTCATGGTGGCTATAGGCGGTTTTCTTTAAATACTGCTTGTCATAACTTTCACCATCTTTGGTTTTAATGACCCTTTGCACTGGGGCATTGCTTCCGCTTGGGGTACTTTTTTGCGGCAGAGGCAAAGTGCTCCCTTGGGGGAGTTTCATTTGCAGGGCTTTATCTCCTATCTTATCTGCCTCTTGCTCTAGTTGGGGGTCATCGTTGATCGAGGTGCCTCCCTTCATTTGTAGGGTAGGCTTTACCCGTCCCTGTTTTTGTTGCCCAATATGAGCGAGCTCGTGCCCCAGGTGGCGCTCTTTGCCGGGTGCCAGGTGTACCTCATTGCCTTGGGCATAAGCTTCGGCTTTGAGTTGGGTGGGTTTGTCAGAGTTGTAATGCACCTGGGTATTGGTTACATCTACCCCCATCAGCTGACTTACGTTGTGTTTGAGCTGACTTTCGGTAGAGCTGCACTGGCTAGAGGAGGTGCCTTGGGTAGCCCTTTGAATGGGGCGTTGTTTGGCTTTGATGGGACCCAGTTTGCCTTGCTTGCTCTGGATGGGTCCCCCTAGTTTGCTTTGTTTGCTCTGGATAGGACCCAGTTGGTTGTGTTTACGCTGAATAGGCTGCTGCCCTGTCTGCAAGGGCGTGGGGTGGATGACCTTTTGCAATACAGGAGGCAGTTTAGGTTGCTCCCCAATATGTTCGTTTTGTGATGGTTTGATATGTTCTTGCATAATAAGTAAGGGTTTATTTGAATAATGCTACCTGACTGGCAGGTAGCATACAACTTGGTACTTATTAATTAAAAACACCTCAAGCAAGACATTACATAAAAGCGGGGGGAGAGTACAATTTGGCAACAATCGGGCATAAAGCACTTACTTGCAAAAAGATATGCTTGCTTTGGGGGAGAGTAATTTATCAGACAAGCTTGCCTGCCTGCCAGCTTGAAAGTACCAGGTAGTAGCAAGGGTAAGCATTGGACATAAAATAGCTGCACAAACATAATATATACAACTATTCCTCTTTTCATTGACCTTTGATAGCAGGCTCAGTAAAATTACCAGAAGGGTTACACAACCCATTAGATCAACTACAATCTACTGACTAATAGTGCATTAACCTACTTTGTTAACTTTTTGTACAAGGGCTTATATCTTTTGTATAACCTATAATTGCAAAATATTGAAGGTAAATAACAATGTTTGTACTACACAATAACACAACACCTGCTTTTAGTTAAAAGATCATCGTCTTATGAAAAATTTATACCACAACACAACAACTGGTTTTATAAATCTACTCGCGACATTTGCAACAATGCCTACCCTTGTTATCAAAGCAAGTCTACATGAACTACCTACAGGGCATTTAAGCCATTGCCTACATTTAAAGTGCTCTTCCGGTTATACACAATGCTTCATTGGGTAAAAACCTAACAGTTTTTACCAAGGCAGACCTTCTTTCAAAATAACAAGTACTTTATGGTTATCTACCTGAGTCTTTTAGGTGCTTCTTACTGGTTTACCAGTAGGTATTGTCAGAGGCTTTGGTGAGCAATGCCTGGCTTGTCATTACTTATAAGGAAGGTATATCAAAAAATCACATCAAAATGAAAGGAGGTGCAACTCAGATAAACAGTGCAGGCTGTATGGATTACAGCATACAAAAAGAAGTGGGAAAAATAAAGCGACTAAACTGATTTCTCCCACCACATACAATTATTAAAATTATAATACACAAAGTAACATTTCTTATGAAAGATCTCAAATTTTCAAGGATATATTTGTTGCTCTTTGCCTGGCTTTCTATAGCCGGGTATAGCAACGCCCAAGCGCAAGAATACGGCATTCTTCGCATGAATGGGTCAAAATACGCCACCCATTTTAATACCGGAATAGACCTGCAGCAGGCGCTTAGCCAAGGCACTGCAGGGCAAGCCACCATAGAGTTTTGGGTACGCTCTACCTATGATGCCAACTATTGGGAACTGACCGATATGTCGGGCAATAGCAGCTCTTTAACCTTAAAAACGCTCAGCAACAATCGGCTGCAGTTTAAGCTGGGGAGCACGAACAAAATCATAGACATAAGTAGTACTGGAGTAACTAACAATCTCTGGCACCATGTGGCCATGAGCTTTCAGGCAGGGGTGGTACGCTTGTACCTCAACGGCAATAAAGTGGGCGAGTTTGTAGCTACTATGCCCACATTAACCCACCGTTACCTGTATTTTTACCGCCTTGCCAACAATAGCAAGCTACTGGAAATAGCAGAAATACGCGCCTGGAACCGTACCCGTAGCAACAATGAGATTGCCCGCGATCACTGGCGAAGCTTTGCCAAAATGAGTACTTCGGAACTCAATGACCTGAAAAGCAACCAAGGGCTGCATGCCCTATTGGGAGAGCACAGCACAGCAAGCACAGCTGCGGCCACCATCAACTCCCAACTAGAGGTGCTGCACTGGGGCGATTTGCTCGATGCCAACCGTAGAGGCACAGGGGTACACAAATACAACACCCAAACCCTGATGGAAGTACGCAACGACATAGAACATCCTATATTGAAAAATCAAAACGTGTTTTTGAGTGCCACCAAAGGTACGCATACCAATACTGTAGTGCTTTCCTGGCCTCATATAGATGGGGTAAATAGTTATGCAGTGCAGATAAATGGTACCCCCATAGGTAGCCTGGCATCTGGGACAACGGCTCCGGGCGATTTGCTTACCTTTGATGTGGCGGCTCAAAGTAGCCTCTCCAATGTAATAGTGCCCGGTCAGGTAGCTTTGTACACAGTAGTGGCTCAAGGAGTGGACGCTACGGGGAGCGACCATGGCTTTGTTTTTCACAACGGTACTCTATCGGGTAAGATTCAGTCTTCGAGCCAGGTAGGTACCCCCAATGTAGCGGTTACTATGGGCAACCCAACCTTGCCAGGTAGTGCCCTGCAATTAAATAACAGTTCGGCTCCCCTTATAGTAAACAATGCCGATGTGTTCAGAAACGCAGGGATTGCCCAAGACTTTATGGTAGAGTTTTGGTACAAAGGAAGCGCTGGCGGCAACAATACGGTGTTTAAGACGGGCAATGTAGAAATTCAAATGTTGAGCACGGGTGCCATACGTGCCCTGCATGGCAACGGAAGCGAGTATATTCGTCTGAACACCAATGCAGTCACCGATAACAACTGGCATCATTACGCTATAGTATTTGCCCAAACCGGAGGACGCATTTATGTAGACCAGGGCAAAACGGTAGGCACCGGATCGGCAGCCATCCTTACTGCCCAGGCAACAAATGCTACCACCTACACCCACAATGGCATTGGGTCAGTAAGTTCGTTTGAAATCAACGCCGCTACCGGATCGGCTTACAGCCTGGACGAGCTCAGAATATGGGCGGTAAACCGTGAAAATGTCAATATTGACGGCAACGAACGCCCTGAAACCGACGATGAACTAAACGCACGCTTGGATGCCCAGGTACACAAGCATTGGGCATATATGATCAGTGGTAACAACACTGCTTACAACGACTTATTGTTGTATTACCGGTTTGACTTACTCAAGAGCGACAACACCAGCCAGGAGGTATACAACCAAGCAGAAGACACCCAGGGAGGCTATACTGCTACAAGCAGCGCCAATCTAAATGACACCGATGTCCCTGTACTGAAATATGTCGCCTATACCAACAGCGGAGGTGAGTATACGATGGAGCGTATCAACTTTGGCAATGGAAGCCTTGCGCTACAGGTGGAGCCAATAAAAACCAACCATACCTTTAACCCAACGTATCAGAACATCACGCTGCAAACGTCGAATAACCACGACAGGGAAGATATAGATTTTACCGATGAGTCTAATTTTAATGTATCGGGCAATGTATATTACCACGAAGGTGGGGTAGAGTACCCTGTGCCCATAGATCAAACGTTTGAATTTGCCTCAGGCAGCAATCCCTCGGCCAGTAACTACCAAACCATTTATGATGGAAGTAGTACCCCAGTAGGTACCGATGCCTTTGGTCAATACAACCTGAGCCTACCCATTGGTCTGCAGCACTTTAGGGTAGCCAACCCCTTGCGCAACCGTACGTTTGGCGCACAAAGCCTGCAATTTGACGGCGAAAACGATTATGTAAAATCGGCCAATGCCTGGTCAACCTCCACCCGCAGCATTACCTGGTCGGGTTTTGTCAAGCGAGGAGATTTTAGTGGGACTACCGTGCCTACCTTGCAAACCATTTTGCAAGCGGGGAACATTCGGGTGGTTTTGCGTGACAATGCGTACCTGGCACTGTACCAAAACAATACCTCTCTGGCAGAAGTGGCTTTTGGCGGCAGCACCGACTGGCAGTTTTTTGCCTTTACCTACAATGCCTCTAGCCAGCAGTTGTTGTTGTATGCCGATGCCAGCCTTCAGGCCACTGCTTCTGCTACTGTGACTCCTGACGCACTGGGTGGGCACATCTACCTGGGAGCCAAAGACGGCAGCAGCGAATACTTCAAAGGGCATTTGCATTTGATAGAACAGCGCAGCGAGGCTTATGGCTTGAGTAACTTGGCTGATTTGAAAGCAGGCAACTACATTGCCGGAGATGAAGCCCTGCTGGTGGCATCGTTTAGTTTTGATGAAAACCTGGCGGGTAGTGAGGTTTTACGGTTGGTGAGTAAAACGACGGAT
Source organism: Microscilla marina ATCC 23134 (assembly GCF_000169175.1). NCBI lineage: Bacteria > Pseudomonadati > Bacteroidota > Cytophagia > Cytophagales > Microscillaceae > Microscilla > Microscilla marina. The sequence goes on along the minus strand of NZ_AAWS01000019.1, from coordinate 59,125 downwards.
AGCCAAGACCTTGCCCTGAACCGACTGGTTGACCCATCCGATGAGTCTACCATGCCTGCGTTTAGTACTACTACTATCAATCCTTATGTACGCCAGTACAAATACGAGTACGCCGCACAAGGTAACTATGCCCAAACCGAGCAACAGGTATGGAATGTAACCGAGCCCGCATCGAGTATTAATTTTTATAACCACACCCGCTATGGCATTACGGGCAACATTACCATTCCCTGCAACAACAACATTGGGCTGTGGGATGTGACCATCACCCGTACTGATGTACAGCAACCTGCTTACCAAAAAACATTTACCGCAAGCACTACCCCCTCTGCTGCCGATATTTTCAACAGCGAAGGCACGGTGTTTACTGTAGAGGGCTTATTGCCTGGCATATATAAAGTAGAGCTCACCAATCAAGATGATAATTCTATTGTCAAGACAGAGTTTGGGGTAGACATTACCCAGGGCTGGAACACCATGAATGTGGCTTACAACAGCCCCTTGCAAGTAGCCGCCAAGGTGATAAAAGTACTGGATGAAGATAACACCTTTCAAGACTTGGCTACCAACCAGTATTGTAGCAGCAACGACCATTACACCTTGGAGCAACAAACCCAATACCAGGTGGCACTGGAGTTTTATGAGGAGTATGGCAGCAGTAAATGTTACAAGTCTGGTACCAACTATTATGTGTCAGGAGATTTGCCTCAGTACCACGGCAAAGACGACGTAGTGGGGAGTTCGCCTGATGCACCATTTACCTCGACTAGTGGGCAAGATACCGTGGTGATATGGGCCAACTACCCTAATTTTGTTGGAGAGCATACTCGTAGCTTACGAGTGAATGTGACCGACCAAAATACCAGCACCTCGCTTACGGCTTGGGTAACGGGTACCGTACAAGACGAAAACCAAAACTTTACCTTGACTTACCCCAGCATAAAGCAGGTATTGTATGACCCTCCTGGTGATGGTAGCAGTGTTACCTGGGCAAAGGGCAGTGAGATCAACTACCAAACTTCTTTTGGAGACAACCAACATATAAAAAGTGCTACTAAATTCAGTTATGGGTATTCAAAAGAAACTTATATAGGGGGTATAGGAGCGCTTGACAAAGCAGTAGAAATAGAATTAGAGCAAGGGGGGGAAGGAACCTTTGAGTTTACCTCTGGCGGAGAGACCACTAATAGTTACAGCCTTACTTTTAATCAAGCCATTTCTACTCCTTCCGGAGTCATCCCCTTGCCAGGTGCACAAAGCGATATGTTTATTGGCAATGCAGAAGTGGTATACATGGGTTCGGGCAAGAGCATTACAGTATCAGGATGTACGGCTACCCTCACCACCGAAGACGCCACCATAGCCACTGCTCCAGGAGTTCCTTTTTATTATACCCGTTGGGCAATAGAAAATAGCGTTATTCCTCGCCTGGATGACCTGATCACCACTTTGCGTGCGCAACTGTCCAACAGTAACGCCGAAGATGAAGGTCAGTGGGACAGTTTATCTGATGACGATAAAGAAAGGGTAACAAGTATCGAAGAGTATGATATACAAAGAAAAATGTGGCAAAGCCATTTGGAGAAAACACTCCAGAATCGTCAGGCAGTATTTGGTGGTAGCAATAACGAAGCCTTTAAAATGAAAAATGCCGCAGGAAACGAAAGCTTACCCAAATCTTTGGCATTTAGTGGTAGCATAGATGTAAATTATGAAATTGGAGGAAACAAATCAACAAGTGAAACCAGAGAATTTAGCGAAAGCCTGGATTTAACCACGCACTATCAAAACTTCATCAATATAGGTTTTGGGGTAGTTAATGTAGAAGGTTCTATAGAAACAGGCTTTGGCTTTACACAAAGTTATGGAGGAGGCAGCAGCGACTCAAAATCGTTTGAGCTCAACTTGAGCGATGACGATGTAGAAGATCAATTCAATGTATTGATCCGAAAAGACCCGTTATACCCTACCCCAATTATCGTAGCCAAAGCGGGGCAATCTATGTGTCCGGTAGAGAAAAATACGGTGGCTCGGATTGGGGCACAATTGACTGTAACCAATACTACAGCCTGGGCTGATTTGGATGGCACCGCCATTTTCGAGGTACAGATGAGCAATGTACAACCTTTAAACGAACCTGTCAATGCCGGGTTTGCAAAGAATTTGCGCGTCAGAATACCTATAAACCATTTACCTACTGGTATTGAGATGAAGGTTGAAAATCTGGCAGATGCCGTATTGTCTTCCGATGGGTATTCGTACCCTTTAGAACCGGGCGAAACCAAAACCATTCGGATAGAAGCCTACCGAAGGGGGGATGATGCACCTGTATCTTTTTCCAATATACCACTGGTATTAGAGACTGATTGTGGTGACCCCTTTGACTACTATGGTGGAGAACGAACCATTATTGATTTTGATGATGCTACTGGTGAACCTATATATAGTGATGACAAAGTGATTGGAGATGATAAAGCAGCTGTAGTATACAACAGTGATGACACCGAGTATGTCAGAGTACGCGATGTGGTACGCCTGAATGCCAACTTTCACGCCCCTTGTGCGGGCAGTATGGAGGTGGTAGCTCCTGCCAACAACTGGGTGGTAAACAGTACTTCGGACAACCAACTGGATTTTAAGTTCAAGCCAGTAACTCCGCATAGCACTTTTGCCAAGGTACGCATTGAGTTTGCCCTCGAAAACTCCAACGAACCCCAGTTTATCAAAGATGTGGCGCTGGCAGAGCTGGGCAATGCCGATGCTCAAGACTATTATAGCTATACCCTCCATACGGACGCCATTGGTGCTGATCAGGCTTACCGGGTACGCATCATACCAGTATGTGGCAACGAAGCCGAAGCCTGGCAAACCAATACCCCCAGTGACTGGATCAGTGGTAACATACAACGTGCTACGCCTACCATTGTGAGTGTAACCCCGCTGGATGGCAGCACCACCAGTGGTGCCCTTGCCACGGCTACTTACAACAAAGCCTTGAACGCCAATGGGGTAAATCCTTTGAGCGTATCGTTGCGAGGCATTTTGGGTGGGGTAGCGTATACACCCAAGTCGGCTTGGTTTGACCAAACAAACGACCAGGTCACCATACCCGACCAAAGCGTACTGGATCTGGACGGCTCTTATACGGTGGAGTTTTGGGCAAAACCCAACAAAACCCACAGTAGTGTAGCCAATACACCTATTATTACCAAAGGCAGCAATATTGCTATATCTTTTGCTCAGGGCAATAAAATATACGCTGGGCAAAGCGATGCCCTCACCGATCAATCATTGGACACTGATGGTTGGACCCACGTGGCGGTGGTGTACATCAAAGGTGATAGCTACAATACCCTCAAAATTTACCTGAATGGAGTTCTGGCAAAAAGTACCTTTAGCGGGGTAAGCAATTTTACGGTCAATAACAGCGACCTGATCATTGCCCAACCCAATGGTTCGGAAGGCTTCAAGGGAGGGCTGGACGAAATACGTATCTGGAACAAGGCATTGCCCGAAGGGGTGATCCGCACTAATATGCACCAACGCCTGATAGGTACTGAAGACGGTCTTCAGGCATATTATGTGCTGGATGACATAGCTCCGGCAGGAGAAGCCATCCGTGATTTTACCGGAAAAACCAGTGGCACTACCCAAACCGGGGTCACTTATGTAGAAAAAGACCAGGCAGCCCCGCTGCACCTGGAAACCATTATTCACGACATACCAGTAGAAGTAACCACCTCTGCCGACCAAACCCAGGTAATTATACAGCCGGTGGCTACTTACGCAGCAGAACTGCTTGAGGGGGCTTTGCTTACGGTAAATATTACCGATGACAGGGTAACCGATGCATACGGTAACCCAGCTACGGGCAAATCGTGGACTTTTAGGGTAGATGGCAACCATGTAGCCTGGGCTCCCGCCAACCATACCCTGAGCCAAACAGCGGGTAGCAGTGGCTCGTTTAGTGCCAGTTTGGTCAGCAGCAATGCTTCAGAGCTTACTTATGAGTTTACCGAAGTACCCATGTGGTTAACCGCCGATAACCCTGCTTCGCAAAGCAACGGCAAGTATGTGTTGCCTTCGGGGCATACCCATCCGGTGACCTTTACTACGGCTGCCTGGCTCAGTGCAGGTACGTATATCGGGCAGGTAAAAGCCAAAGTAACCCAGGGGGCTACTTTGCTAGGTTACGAAACCCTGGATGTAAAGGTGATTGTCAATTGTGACGAGACCCACTTGACCCTCAATCCCAGCGACTTTTTCGTAAGTATTGCCGCCAACTTTACCCTCGAAAAATCGGGCGTACCCTATACCGATGCTATCGGCAAAACCCTGCTGGTGAGAAACAACACGGGCACCCTGATAGGCAAGGGTACCGTGGCACAAGTAGGCAACGAAGCCAAGGCTTCTTTGAATATTTATTCTCACGATCCTCATGGCAACTATACGGTGTATTTGTGGGAGGCAACGGCTTGCCAGGAAACCCCTATAGGTACAGGTAGTTTTAGCAACGGTAATACTGTTACCCAAACCCTTGATGCAGACTACCAGGGCAAGGTGCAATACTCCTTGAAGTTTAATACAGCGGGCATTTACTGGGTGAGTTTCCGGGTAAGTGATGTGCAGGATGGCACCACGCTTTCTTTGAGTAATATCCAAGGTTTTGAGACAGGCGACATCATCATCAAGCACGACGAGAGCTATATACGTGCAGACCTAAATGGTGAGTTGGACATTACCCAATCGTATAAGGTGGAGGTACGCGCCCCTCGTACTTTACAAATTACCGGGTACAGTGCCAACACCAGCCACCCCATTGCACTGGCAGCCAACCCTGGCTACAATGATTTCCGCACTGACTACAACCCGCTGGGGTATACCCGCACTGATGCTATAAGCGTAGCCCAGGCGATGGCAAGATTGAACCCTGACCCAACGGTAGGCGATGTAATTATAGGACAACAAGGCAACGCTGTATATACCCAGCTAAGCGACAACAGTACAGCCTGGGTGGGCTCGCTGACGCATATGATACCCAACCAGGGGTATGCCATCAAGGTGGCGAATGCCTCTACGCTGAATTACTCAAGCGTGAGTACCGCCAATGTGCGCACCAGTAGCCTGGTGACGGCTCCGGTAAAAACTGTGATGACAGATGCCCAACGCTTGCAGCTGCAGGTAAACCCGCATGCTTTTGCTCGCTCTAGTTACCTTACTGGGGTATTAGAGACTCAGGAGACGCTCAAAAATGAGCAAGCCTATATGGTGGTGGCTTTTGTGGGCAACGAAGTACGCGGCATTGCCATTCCTCAACAAATAGAGGATAAGCGGTATTATTTCTTGACGGCGTATACCCATACTGCCACCGAAAACCTGCGCTTTGAGCTGGTAGAACGCCACAGCGGGCAACGCCTGCCGTTGGATAACTCCCTCAAAGTACAGGCAGCAGCCCTGGAAGGAAGCATTGCCCAACCTTATGTATTTAGGTTGAGCCAGGAAGCGCAGGCTACCCAACCCACAACCACTGGTTTGCAACTCTTCCAGAATACCCCCAACCCTGTGTCGGGAGGCTTTACCCACATTGGGTACCGTTTGCCCGAAGCAGGGCAAGTGCGCCTGAGCGTGCATAACGCTCAAGGGCAAGAGGTGGCTGTGTTGGCAGAGGCTACCCAAACTGCCGGGCAGCACTCGGTGCGTTGGGACGTACCCTCGGGGCTGGCTCAAGGGGTGTATTTTTACACCTTAAGCACCGCCCAGGGTACTTTGACCAAACGTTTGGTTATTCAATAACAATAATCACCCAAACCAGGAAGGCGGGCAAACCGTCTGCCTTCCTGGTTTCTTATTTAATTTTTTATAGAACACTTTAAAATACACAATGATGAAAAAGATCACATGGCATTTCATGGCATTGGCATTATTGACCATGCTTACTTTTGAATTGAAGGCGCAACATAAGCGTGATGCGTATCATATTAACAACACTGGGAACGATTGGTTCATAGAAAGTAATAAAGGTGATGGTTCCCTCTCAGGTGACAACCTCTATATTGGTAGATCCAATGGTAGCCCACACTCAAAGTACCTAACAGTGCATGCTAGCGGGGTTTTTGAAATACATAGAGGAGAGCAGGTTTACCTTCCCAGTAATAACAGGATAGCAACTTCCAGTGGCAACATGGGCTTTCTTGTAAATGCTGACCGCAAGATGACTATCCTTGGCTCTGGTAGTGTAGGTATAGGTACCACTGACCCTACGTCGCATAACATTAATGCAAGACTGACTGTAAAAAACGGAGATATAGAAATACAAAATGGAAGCTTTACTAGCTATGGTGAAATTGTTTTTCAACCCGATACGGATGCTAATGGCGATGATGAGATTATTTTCAAAAATAATAGTAAAAATGAAACCATGCGTATTCATAGCAATGACAATGTAGGCATTGGTACCAACTCGCCCTCAGCAAAACTCCACGTAAATGGTACCGCTAAATTTACTGGCGCCCTTACTGGCACTTCAGCTGAATTTACCGGAGCTTTTACTGGAACCTCGGGTACTTTTTCAGGGGCAGTAAATGGCAACGGTGCTACTTTTAAAACCCTCCACCTCACTATTGGTTCTTTTCCCGATTATGTGTTTGCTAAAGGCTATGACTTGATGCCCCTGGAGCAAGTAGAGGCGTATATCAACGCCCACCACCACCTGCCCAAAGTACCCAAAGCCGAAAAGGTAATCAAGGATGGAATGAATGTAGGGCAAATCAATGTATTGTTGGTAGAAAAGGTAGAAGAACTTACCCTGCACACCATTGCCCAGCATAAGCAACTCAAGCAGCAAAACCAGCAAATGAAGGCTTTGCTCAAGCGTTTGGAAAAGCTGGAAAAACAGCAAAAAAATAAGTAATCTTTTCAAGTAGCAATTTACATAGACAGCGTAGGCTGTTCTAGCTATGCCTGCCAGGTTTTGAAAACCTGGCAGGCATTCAATGACCACCTGCGCTGTACTTACAAGTCGCTACTTATATTTATCAATTGGAGGCAAAAAACAAGCACTATCTCAGAGCAACCTGGTGGATTGTGCTTTGTTCCCTCCACCTTAAAACCTACAAACAATGTTGAAATTTAAATTGAAATCCCATACAGCGGGAAAAAAGCTCGTATTACTTAGTTGCTTGTGCCTGTGGGCAAGCCTGGCGATGGCACAAAGTGACTATACCCTGTATCAATTGGCATTCAAGAGGGGCAACAGAATCATTACCATACAGCCCGACCTCACCACTGCCAAGGCAGTAGATGAAGTACACGTTGCCACCAATGACTTGAGCCAGTATCTCATTCTTAGGAATTTGGGCAATAAGGATTTCCTCATTGCATCAGCAGCGGCTCCCAATCATTTGCTTGGTAGGCTAGGAAATTCCGTAAATTTTAAAAAAATAGAGTATAACAATATCGCTGATGTTCCTAATAACTACAAGTGGCGTTTGATGTCTACGATAAGCCGCTCTAATGAAGTAGCTCCTAACGGCGGATTATTTGTTATGTTGCAACACAGCTCTACAAGTAATTTGGCGATGTTTGCGCAAAATGACGGCTCACTACAGTTTACCTATATAAATAGTTCGGGCCAAAATGATCGTTTCCGCTTGTATGTGAAGAAAAAACTGGTGCCAGGTAAGTTTTAGTATATAGACAGGCCGCCACCCAAGCCTTGGTTTGGGTGGTTTTTTATTGAATAAATAGAACAATAGTCCATAGTATTTAGTCGATAGTCCATAGCTGATTCGAGTAAATGTTCACCTTGTTAAATGCTGTACGCCAGCATTTTATATTAAGATTGCGTACTCGCTTTATTTTTAAAAGTGTTTCGGTTTTATGCCTAAACACCCAATTCAATAGTTTTTAAATCCATCAATGACTGATAACCGAACCTCTGGCGAGTCCTTAGATACCGGTGTATATCGGTGCTCAACAAAGTTAAACAGCAAACAACTTTGACTAAAATCACTGCGGAGTATTGTAGAAACAACAGCATAATATATAACAATGATATGAAAACATGGAAACATATTTTGGTGGGAGTAGCCATCAGTAGCTTACTTTGGCTGGCGGCTTGCCAGCCTTCTGGAAAAACTGAAAAAACTATCCCCGAAAATCAGACCACGCACAGGTCTGAAGCACCTCCTTCTCCCAAAAAAAAGGTGGAAACAGAAGCAAAAAACGAAATAAAAAAAAACTATAAAGTAAAGCTACTGACCATGGAGCCCAGCCTTGAAGCCAAAGAAGTGAAAGTAAGCTTTGATATGCAACCCAACGATGGGGTGGTAGTAGCCATAACCGATGTAGGGCATGTTGCCATTCATAGCGACACCCTGCAGACCAACGCCCAGGCACACACCCTTAAGTTAGACAAGCTCCGTCCGGGTATTTACCTGGTGTCGGTCATCGCTCCCAGCGGGCAACGCGCCAGTAAGGAGTTGTTTTGGCAATAAGCCAACTTGTTTAGACCTTGCCAAAAGCTGTATTTTCCGGACATTTGGCAGGGTTTTATTACATATCCACTGGCTTTGACTACTTGAGGAATTTGTAGATGTAGTACCTAATGTAAGTAAACGCATCGAGGGAGTAAAAATACTAACAGATTTTTCACCTGCGTTCAAAATGACACGTAATTCGTGCTTCGAGTGGTCCTCTCGATTTGTGTTGCTTGAAATCCCACTGGCGCGCATTTGCAATGCGAGTCTATTGTTACCACCAGATTCTTCATTTTATTTAGAATGACACGTAATTCAGGTTTCGAGTGGTCCTCTCGATTTGTGTTGCTTGAAACCAGGAGATTAGGACTCAGAAAGACTTGTTCGCTGGTCATACTGAACGCACGTGAAGTAGCTGGAGTTAGCTTCGCACCAGTCCACTTATTCGTTAGGAATAACCCTACTAGCCTCAGTTTTTTCAACTTGAGCCCTCGATGAAAAGAAAGGTGTTCCACATCGTTCAAACGAGAGTAAAAAACTTGTCTCTATTGCCAGGTATTAAGCTCAAAGACTTCAATAGAGTATTTGAACATAAAACTCGCGTAAACCATATTTGAACACTTTAACCATTGTAAGGTTATCTTCAAACTCTGCGTGACTAAACAGGCGCCAAAAAAAATATAGCATAGCTGCAGCTATGCTATATTTTTTTTAGCCATTCAGACAACTAAAACACACTCACACCAGGTACTACATCTTTATTCTCGACGCTATTTTACTGACTATCAGCAAAGTTGTATTAATTATTTTTTTGTAAACGCCTTTCCGCCCAGGTAGCATCACACAGGTGTGTAAAGCAGGGTTGTTTAGGCACGTTGTGCCCGGGTTACCTCTACTGGCTGCTCCACCTGATATTCTCCTTTTTCTATCAATACAAGTGCTTCCAATAAGTTGTCGGCTACTTCTAAGCCTAGTTTTTGGCGAATCCGGTGTCGTTTAATTCTAATACCATTGATAGAAATCCCCTGCATGTCGGCTATCACTTTGTTGTCGAGGTTAAGCCTTATCAACGCACACAATTGTAGTTCTCCCTGGGTTAGCTTAGGAAACTGCCCTTGTAAGCTTTTGAAGAACTCAGGGTGCAATTGTTCAAAAATATTTTGAAAGTCTGCCCAATCCTTGTCCAGGTTCAAGCCGAAATCTACCAATTGGGCCAATTTATGAAACATTTTTTTAGCCTCTGCCATGGTTCTTTGTTGGCGCACGGCATTCACCAGTTTACGCAACTCATTGAGTGCCTGATTTTTTTGTATCATGTGCAGGGTGTGCGAAGTAAGTTGCTGATTTTTGAGTTCTATTTCATTCTTGAGCTTTTGCTGCTCTGCCCAAATACGGTTTTGGGTTTCTTTCCATAGTTTTTGCTCAGCGGCAAACAACTCCTTGCCGTGCTTTTGTTTGTTTTGGTAAAACAAAAATATAGCAATCGTAACTAAAAACACCCCTAAAAGCCCCAAAAACAGGTATTGCTGCTTGTCTTGTTTTTCTTGTGCTTGCCTGGCTATGATCAATTGTGCTTCGGCGTATTGTTTTTGTAACGAGTCTTTTTGCAAACGTAAAGCGTATTTCATTTCTTTTTGACCCAGCTTTCGAAAGTTTTTATGATTCGTAAGACTATCTCTTAACTGATGGTATTGTTTGTAATGAGTCAAGGCTTCATCAGAGCGCCCTAAAGCCTCATAACATTGACTGATCCCATATATAGCCTCCATATAGTCTCTTGGACTGTTAACTCCTTCTCCCAATATAGTCACTTTATTGTACTGTGCAAGGGCTTGTTCTGGCTTACCCAAATGATACAAGGCTGCTCCTAAGGTGTTGTGAGGACTATGTCTATTGGCTTTTGATTGTTTTGAAGAACGTAAAGCAACCGATTTAGCGGCATAGTCACGGGCTAAAGTGTATTGTTTCCGGGCAAGGTACACCTTCCCCAAAAGATTATACAAACTACTTATTTGCCACGAACTCATGGAAGTATCTCTTAAATACTTTCTGATCAAAGTCTCGGCACGTTTGATTTTTTTGGTTTTGAGGTAAATAAATGCCTGGCAATAATAAATGACAGGTAATCGTTTTTCTTGTTTTGCTTGCGGGATCAGTTTTTTTGCTCGCTGTAAGTACTCCAATGCCTGAGGATAATCTTCGTAATCTATCAACAACTTGGCGATATTGATATTTACTTTTATCAACCATTTTTTCGATTTCACCCTCTTAAATAAGGCAAGGGCTTTGGTTAAGTGGTGCCAGGTTTCGTCATACTGCCCCATTTTGTGGTACAGTCGTCCAATGTGGCTATGCATAAATGCTTTATGCCTTATATTACCTTGTCCTTTTTGTAGCTGGAGGGCTTTTTTATAGTGACGAAGTGCCTGTAGGTGATTCCCTAATTTCGAATAGTTAATAGCCAGGTTAAAATGCATAATCGCTTGCTTTTCGGGCATGCCCAATGTTTTTTGAATTTCAAGTGCTTTTTCTAACAGTATGATGGCTTTGTTGTTATCGCCCTTGTACATAAAAACATTGGCACTATTGCAATAATTGGCTGCCAACGCCTCAGGATTATTGACAGTTCGAAGCAGTTGGGCTGCTTTTTGGAAGTACTTGAGCGACTCGTCATAGGCTTTGTCATACATCAATACCGCCCCCAGACCATTGTAAGCGTCTAGTTTGCCTTGAGTATAATTGGCTTGTTCGGCATAACAAATCGCCTGAAGCAAGTAAGCCTTGCTGTTGCGGTTGTCTTTGCCCAATTGCATACGTGCCCAGCCCAAATGATAATAAGCCGACGAAATACCCTCAGTATATTTCAGGTCATAGGCAAGATTGAGGGCTTGCAATGCATAGTGGTTTGTTTTTTTAAGGTCAGTATTGTGAAACAAGTGGGCAAGTTGATTGCACACATCTACCCTTTGCTTATTGAGCTGGGTTTTATCCAACACATTTTTTAAAGAGTCTACCTTTTGCGGTTGTTTTTGTGATTTTGCCTGACCTTGGCTGTAAAAAATGCCAATGATAGTGATAAAGAATATGTAACGCATAGTATTTAGTGATAATCAGTTAATCAATAAAAGTTTTGTGCACCAAACAATTCTATCTAGTAACTCATATTGCCATAAAAATACCCAAGGCAATAGAAATATACCTCAGACTGATATGATGAACCTGCATAAATGAGCTGAAGAAGTGTGATGATCAATGTATTTGAAATGTGTTTACACAAGTCTAACTATTTCAAACAACTTAATGTTAAATTTTAACATTTAAAAAACATGTATATACACATAAAGACAAACCTTTATACTTTGTAATCATTATTTTACAAATTTTTATTCCAAAAAACAATTCATCATTGTTTACCCACCAGGTTTTAGTAAATAAACTCGCTCCCACAAAACCATTTTACTCTTACTAATTAAAATCAACCACAACACACTGACTACAAACAACTTAAGCACTTTTGTTGCCTAATTGTGTAGGGGTATATCTTTATAGTAACGCCTTTCAGGGCGATGCAACGCCCACATTTTTGGATGTTTGCTCACAACCATCAAATTCTACTAATTATGACAATGCAACAATCTGGACACAAGTCTGCCAATGAATCGGACAATGGCAACCCCACCCAACTCAAGACCCAAAAAACTTTGGGGAAGCCCCAATCAATTAAAACTTCGTCGCCTTACCAACCTATACCTTCGCGCACAGGGCAACAACCCCCGATTCAGAGCAAACAAAGCAAACTAGGGGGTCCCATCCCAAGCAAGCAGGGCAAGCTGGATCCCATCAAAGCCAAGCAACGCCCCATTCAAAGGGCTGAGAAGGGTAAACCCTCTAGCCAGGGTAGCTCTACCGAAACCCAGCTCAAACACAACGTAAGTCAGCTGATGGGGGTAGATGTAACCAATACCCAGGTGCATTACAACTCTGACAAACCCACCCAACTCAAAGCCGAAGCATTCGCCCAAGGCAACCAGGTACACCTGGCACCCGGCAAAGAGCGCCACCTGGGGCACGAGCTCGCCCACATTGGGCAACAAAAACAAGGGCGGGTAAAGCCTACCCTGCAGATGAAGGGAGGCACCTCGATCAACGACGACCCCCAACTAGAGCAAGAGGCAGATAAGATTGGAGACAAAGCCCTACAAATGAAACTCCCCCAAGGGAGCACTTTGCCTCTGCCACAAAAAAGCACCCCAAGCGGAAATAATGCCCCAGTGCAAAGGGTGATCATGACAAAAGACGGCACTAAGTATGACTCAAATAGTGCAGGTCAGGGGAACTGGAGCGAAAATGTCAAAAAGCTAATGATACTGCCTGACTTGTTCTTAATTCTCAATCATGATACACTAACGCAGTTTACCAATGGAAAAGAAGTAGATATGCTGGGCCCCTATAAATATTTATTGGGTGAAACACATACCGATAAAGAAACCCCGTTTGAATACGCTCAAAAAATTTGGAGGCCTGGTTGGAATAACAGTATAACCTTTGCCGCTGAAGGTAAATCAGACCATACAGAATATTCTGTCAAGTATGATTCTAAATACGACCATATCTCTCCTATTGAAGACCGAGTAGTTAAAGAGGCACGCATCTTTTTGTGGATTCCAGACATGATAAAAAAACATCAGAAAGCTATGATAAATAACAATCAACAGTTGGCTGATTATTATAAGGATCTTCTTGAAGGTGCTAAGGAGGAGATAAACTTCTTTTCTAATGAATTTAACTTTAAAAACAAACCAGAATATTTAGATAAACTTATGAAATATATGGACAACCATTTAGATAATTACTTGAATAACAATAGCAATGGCGACAAACAATCATTCTCTATTGACACTCATAAGCAAAAACAACTTTCAAGTTTAGTTTGGCACGTTTTGCAAGAAGACCAACCAAACATGTTGTCAGAGTATGGGAACTTTGCAACACAAAATAGTGAAGCGCAATTGAATACGCTAGACAGATTGCGGGAGAAACACATGGTAAAGTATATCAATCAACTTCAGGTACCCGCATTTATAGGATTAGGAAACAGGCATATGCAGGAACTGAGGGCACAGTACCGACACTCCCCTACAATGCGTGCTGCTGGATCAATTGAAGAATTTAAACAAAAAACAAAGTCTACACATATATTAAAGCACTTGGATTCGACTCAGAATACAAGCATTAACTCAGATGAAAAATACGGGGATAATATATACTCGAATAAATCAATGAATGAACTCTTCTTTGATAACAACAACACCAATCAACCATCACCAGATTCGCCCATCAAGAGCAACAACCTAAGCCCTAAACCTCAAAGTAACAATCATCCTAACCTAAAGTCGAACAACCGTAACAGCCCAAAAACTAATCAATCCATAAAAATGAACGATAATAATCTTTTTGAGTTGAATAACTTACAAAATAATAAGCCTACAAAAATAGACGATAATAATCTTTTTGAGTGGGATAACTTAGAAAATAATAATAACTACAGCCCAAAAAACAAGCCGTTAGACAAGCAAAAGACCAAGCGCATTCAAGACCACTCTGATTTTAACTTTGACTCTGGTCCTGACTTCGAAGATGACCAACTATAACAAGGCACCATTTAACACACTGACTACAAACAACTTAAGCACTTTTGTTGCCTAATTGTGTAGGGGTATATCTTTATAGTAACGCTTTTCAGGGCGATGCAACGCCCACATTTTTGGAAGTTTGCTCACAACCATCAAATTCTACTAATTATGACAATGCAACAATCTGGACACAAGTCTGCCAATGAATCGGACAATGGCAACCCCACCCAACTCAAGACCCAAAAAACTTTGGGGAAGCCCCAATCAATTAAAACTTCGTCGCCTTACCAACCTATACCTTCGCGCACAGGGCAACAACCCCCGATTCAGAGCAAACAAAGCAAACTAGGGGGCCCCATCCCAAGCAAGCAGGGCAAGCTGGGCCCCATCAAAGCCAAGCAACGCCCCATTCAAAGGGCTGAGAAGGGTAAACCCTCTAGCCAGGGTAGCTCTACCGAAACCCAGCTCAAACACAACGTAAGCCAGCTCATGGGGGTAGACGTGACCGATACCCAGGTGCACTACAACTCTGACAAACCCACCCAACTCAAAGCCGAAGCATTCGCCCAAGGCAACGAGGTACACCTGGCACCTGGCAAAGAACGTCACCTGGGGCACGAGCTCGCCCACATTGGGCAGCAAAAGCAAGGGCGGGTAAAGCCTACCCTGCAGATGAAGGGAGGCACCTCGATCAACGACGACCCTCAACTGGAGCAGGAAGCAGATAAGATTGGAGACAAGGCTCTACAGATGAAGCCCCAACAAGGGGAGACTTTGCCCCTGCCACAAACACGTACCCCAAGCGGAAATAACGCTCCAGTGCAAAGGGTGGTCAAAACCAAGGATGGAAAGAAACATGGCACAGAGGTAATAAATAAATACTTGTTAGACAGTCATACAATAGAGCTACTTTTGGATAGGCGTACATTTGTGTGCAATACAAGCTTACAACAACTCAACGATGAACCAACAAACAACCATATTCTATTATTACGTCCCGACTATTATTACCTGATTGGAGAAACACATACAGAATCGCCCCAATCAAAAATTACTCAACACTTCAAAAATACAGTTCCTTTGCTCTACGAGCACCACGCTCCCCATCACAGCGACCCTAAGTTTGACAAGAGTAACCA
This sequence comes from Microscilla marina ATCC 23134, assembly GCF_000169175.1. NCBI lineage: Bacteria > Pseudomonadati > Bacteroidota > Cytophagia > Cytophagales > Microscillaceae > Microscilla > Microscilla marina. The sequence goes on along the minus strand of NZ_AAWS01000019.1, from coordinate 43,876 downwards.
GGGGCAACCCCCACTGGAAAACACCATCGCCAGGGCGTCTTTTGTTCCACATACTTTTGACAAAATAGTAGATCATGCCATGATATTACTCACATTACCTTCAGAGGGACATAAACCCATTGATAAATATATCAAAGGGCTTTTTACATCAGAAAGCTTTCTTAAAAACCTAAATATTTTAAAAGATTATTTACTCAAGTATCCTACGGCAACCTCACCTGAGATGAACACCAACGTACAATCAACCGCTATTGATAGTACTCAAAGCCAATATTTAAATGCACTGCAGGAGGCTATAGCACTCACTCAAACTATAACAAAAGTTTTAAGCCTATCGGACGAAAAAAAACGGATCAGGCAAGGGGAAATACTAGGCTCTACAAAAGTTGATAAAAAGCTTAAATATAAAATACTCCAGCAGCTCAGTACCTATGTCATGCAAAAAAACAACCCTGGGTATGCAAAAAAGGCCTTACAAAAAAAGGACAAATTACAACAAGCAAACCATTACCGAGAATTGTACATGCTCGAAAACATCCAACGATTTGGAGCAAAGCCCTCTATAGCATTAATGGGAAGCATTCATGCCCAGAATATAGAAAAGCACTTGGGAGGTTTTGAGCAAGCGTTGGCTAAAGGGTATATGGTAAATCATTACTTTGAAAACTTTGAAGAAATGGTCGCCTTACCGCAAGTATTCAAAGATATGGATCTAAAGTTTAAAGGGCAGCATCTAACTCTAAAGAGGCAGGAAGTTCAGTCTGGCTTTGATTTTAGCACCGACATCACTGACAAAGATATACCACGTGATGAGGTATACTATAAACAATATATTAAGCATCTAGAGAAGGAATCTGGCTTTGATTTTAGCACTGACATCACCAGCAGAGACTTATGAGTAAACCTTCATTTTATACACAACTGAAAGTAAATTCATTATAAAGTTCACAACTACTTACAGGGTAGCTGCAAACTTGTGGCTACAATAACTCCTCACACCACAAAACTTTTTCTGTATGGTTGGCTTACATACAATTACTTCATCAGGCAAAAATTAGTTAAGCAAATGAACCCAATAACCGCTATTCTATTTTTTTTATTGTTAAGTTTTTCTCCAGCAATTGTAGCACAAAAAATTAAAAGCAAAGGAATACCTTATATTAGAAATTATACGGTGGGCGAATACCAGGCATATACCCAAAACTGGGCGGTTACGCAAGATAACCAAGGAGTGATGTATTTTGGCAATAATAGTGGTATCCTTGAGTTTGATGGGGTACACTGGCGCTTGATACAGTTTATCAATGGAGGCAGGGTCAAGGATTTTGCCAAAGATAGCCAAGGTACCATCTATGTATGTGGCAGAGATATAGGCTACCTGCAGAAAGATACTTTGGGACAAACTCGTTTTGTTTCCCTACAAGATCAAATCCCCCCATCCTGCAAAAAACAAGCGTTTTGGCAAGTACACGTTACTACCCAAGGCGTTATTTTTCAAGGGCGTAACTATTTGTGTATCTGGAAGAATAACCAAATGAAAGTGATAAAACCACCCAAAAATCAGTTTTCATCCAGTTTTTATCTACAACAGCAATACTATATACAAGTAGTGGGCATCGGGCTTTTTATGCTGCAACAAGGCCAACTTGTACTGATGCCAGGAGGCAACTTGTTCGACAAAACCAGGTTACGGGTGATGTTTATGTTGGGCAATCGCTTGATTGGCATGGCAGGCGGAAAAACTTTTTATTATACTCCTAAAAAATTATTTGAAGTATACCATTGGGGTACTTATCTGGATACATTTATCCAAAAAAGTGAACTGTATTCTTATACCAGGCTCAATTCAAGACACTTGGTATTGGGTACACGAAATAAGGGGTTGGTTGTGATCGATACAAGTGGGCGTATTATTCAGCACCTGCACCAGGGCAACGGGCTACAAAACAACCGGGTATTTGCCATGGCTTCTGATAACCAGGGAAACCTTTGGGCTGCGCTGAATATAGGTCTTAGTCAAGTCCACCCTTACTCTTCTATCTCTTATTTTGGAAAAAGCCACCACATTCACAGTAAAGTGCACAATGTAACACTGCATCAAAACAAACTTTACCTGGCGACTTCTAAAGGGCTGTTACAAACCCAATGGAAAACCTCCAGGCATCTCAATCAAAAGTTTAGCAAAGCGAGTAAAGGCTTGAAAAACTTTCAGATGTGGGATATCCTGTCTAGCAACCAGGAATTGATCAATACATACAACCATGGGATACTAGGTATTACTCCTGACCAGGAACGCAAATTAGGTCCATTTAACTATAATACCTGGCGGTTACTCTCTTACCAAAACCTGGTGCTGGCAGGTACCAATCAAGGAGTGGCATTGTTCAAAAAAACGTCACAAGGCTTAAAGTACTCCCACTTTATCAAGGGGTTTAGCGAAAAAGTAAGGTATATGACGTATGCTCCCTCATCGAACACCTTGTGGATAGGGCGTTTATACCAAGACGGGGTGTATCGCCTTCAGCTCAATGATTCTTTAGACAGCATTGTAAGTTGTACACTATACACAACCGCACATGGGTTGCCCTCAAGCAAGCACAACAAGGTTTTACAACTCAGTCAAACGCAGGTATTGATTGGAACCAGTGATGGTTTTTATGTTTTTAATAAAGCCACAAACAGATTTGAACCTAAAAAAAACTGGAACAAGCTTTTGGGAAAAAATAAACGGGTACTATGGGCAGAACAAGACTCGCTGGGCAATGTGTATTGCCAGATAACTGAGCATGACCAGGTTGCCCAATCTTTTATACAAATTGTGTTGTTGCAAAAACAACCTGATGGTTCTTACACATTGCATCATAAACCATTTACCGCACTGAGGGGAAGGCTAAGGAATTACAACGACGATATACATATTTTAAACAACCAGGAGGTGATGTTTACTATTGAGGGGGGCATTGCGCATTATGACCCTACCATACCTCAACCAGTCCATCAAAAGTTTCAGACCAAACTCCACAAAGTAGAACTCATAGGGCAACAAGATTCGCTTATTTTGGCTGGGGGCAATACCATAGAGCAACCAGCTGTGCTTTCGTACAATACCAACAACATTCGCTTTAGTTTTGCTGCCTTATTTTATGCTTATGCTGAGCAAAACGAATACCAGTACCAGCTCAGGGGTTTCGACAAGGGGTGGTCTGCCTGGAGCAAAACCACCCAGAAAGAATACACCAACTTGCCCGAAGGAAACTATGAATTTAGGGTGAGAAGTAAAAATATTCATGGAGATGTAGGGCAAGAAACCTTGTTTTGCTTCGAGGTATTGTCCCCTTGGTATCGCACTGGCAATGCCTATGCTGGCTATGGTTTATTGCTAATGTTGCTGTTCATGGCAAGCGTCAAAAGTTATAGCTGGCGGGTAATCAGACAACGTAATCGATTGGAACACAAAGTACAACTAAGAACTGCTAAAATAGCACAGCAAAAAAGCTTTATCGAAATTAAAAACAAAGAACTGATACAGCAACAAGATGAAATAGTTGCCCAAAGAGATTTGATCGAATTACAAAATGAGGTACTTAAATCAAGTCACCTTAAAATATCTCAAAGCTTAAGGGCAGCCCGTAAAATACAGCAGGCTGTGCTGCCATTTGCCGAACGCATTCACCCTTTGTTTACCGATTATTTTACCCTTTATCGCCCCAAAGATGTAGTAAGTGGAGATTTTTACTGGATTGAGCCAATAGATGATGCCATATTTATAGCAGTAGCAGACTGTACGGGTCATGGCATACCAGGTGCTTTTATGAGTATGATGGGCTGTGCATTGCTCGATCAAATCATTAGGATCAATGGCATACACAATCCGGCACAGGCACTGGATACGCTGCATAGTGAGGTCTACCGGGTATTACAACAAGAAAAAAGCAAGGATAGAAGCGGCATGGACATCGCTTTATGCAAACTGGAAAAACAACCTGAAGAACAAACCAAGGTCACTTTTGCGGGAGGAAAACGCCCACTTTATTACACCAATAGTAATTGTGGGAAAATAAGAGAGTTGCGGGGAACACCTAAGTCTATTGGGGGGTGGCAGCGTCAAAACATATCTTATGCCAACCAAACTTTGTACTTGCCAGCCCAAAGCGCGCTGTATATGTGCAGCGATGGCTACACTGATCAAAACAATCCCCAAAGGCAAAAGCTTGGTCAAGAGTGTTTGCAATACTTATTAGAGCGCATTTGTAAGTACCAAATGCTCAAGCAAAAGTATGCGTTGGAACAACTGCTGGATGAGCACCGGCAAGGCGAAGAGCAACGAGATGATATTTTGGTGGTAGGCATTCGTTTGTAAATACCTGCTTTTCCCCTGATATAATACAGAAACATTGCCTGAATAAATTAATAACTACAACTAAAGTCATGAAACAGCCAATATACCCTAAAAACATTGCATACTCACTTAGCAATAGTTCTACTCACAATGAGTCAGCAACTTTGAAGCAACTCAGACATAGAGGTGCTTCTGTTGAGTTACCAGAAAAGCCCAACCCAACCTCTAAAGTCAGTCATTTACAACGTAATAAACCATCACTTACCCCTATTATTACTGTGCAAATGTGTTCTTCAAAGCTTAAAAAATTGCCTTTAGCTGTGACTCAGTGTGTTCATGCCAAGGCTTTGATTTTGGCTTTTAATGAACTGGAAGCATTGCCCACCGAAATAGGGAATATGCACAACCTGGAATATTTATACCTCAATTTTAATCGATTAAAAGGACTGCCTAATGCTATAAAATACGCTTCAAAGCTTAAGGCACTTACATTGGTAGGTAATGGACTTCAACAAATCCCCTCTCAAGCATTTGAGTTACATCAACTATGCTGGCTGGACATGAGCTTTAATAAAATTAGTCATTTGCCGGAAAACATAGGTGCCCTCACCAAGCTGAAAACACTCACATTAAGCCATAACTATATTCGAACAATACCCAAAAGTATTGCATCGCTTGCTCAGTTGAAATATTTATCGCTGCAAGGTAATTTTTTGACTGGCAAAGAAAAAGAGAAGGTAAACAATCTGCTACCAAATACCCAGATCAAATTTTAGAACATACATTGAACGCCCTCGTGTACCATTGGTAACACCTTAGAAAAGATGCGCTAAACAAAACAACATAAAGTACTATAAATGAGAAACTTAACTATTTTTGTTGCCTAATTGTGCGCAGGTATGTCTCTATAGTAACGCCTCCAATAGCTATGCAATGCTTGTATTTTTGGAAGTTTGAGCAACCACCAATATTCTTATCATTATGACAATGCAACAACCTGGACACAAGTCTGCCAATGAATCGGACAATGGGCATATCACCCAGCTCAAAACCAAAAAAACTTTGGGGAAACCCCAATCAATTAAAACTTCGTCGCCTTACCAACCTATACCTTCGCGCACAGGGCAACAACCCCCGATTCAGAGCAAACAAAGCAAACTAGGGGGCCCCATCCCAAGCAAGCAGGGCAAGCTGGGCCCCATCAAAGCCAAGCAGCGCCCCATTCAAAGGGCTGAGAAAGGTACTACCCAGAGTAGCTCTACCGAAACCCAGCTCAAACAGAACGTAAGCCAGCTGATGGGGGTAGATGTCACCGATACTCAAGTGCACTACAACTCTGATAAACCCACCCAACTCAAGGCCGAAGCTTATGCCCAAGGCAACGAGGTACACCTGGCACCCGGCAAAGAACGCCACCTGGGGCACGAGCTCGCCCATATTGGACAACAAAAACAAGGGCGGGTAAAGCCAACCCTGCAAATGAAGGGGGGCACCTCGATCAATGATGACCCTCAGCTAGAGCAAGAGGCAGATAAGATAGGAGATAAAGCCCTACAGATGAAGCTCCCTCAGGGGGGAACTTTGCCCCTGCCACAAAAAAGCACCCCAAGCGGAAATAAGGCTCCAGTACAAAGGGTGATTATAACAAATAAACAAACGCTTGACAAAGAATATTACGATCAACACAAGCAGGAGTTGAACCCACATATAGGGCTATTAATGGAGAACAAAAAACGTTTTTTTATGATCGACTTCCAAACGGTTATGTCCCTCAATGACAACAAAGACGACAAAACAGTGGAGGTATTAGAAGACAATATATATATTATTGGAGAAAACCACATAAAATCTAGCTTTGATAAAAAGGCCAACCCCTGGACTGGTATAAAAGAGTTTACCAAAGCCAGTGAAGGTCATGATAAACACAAGAATTCACAATATGAGCTTTCTCCCAACGAGAAGGCGGCTATCGAAAACAGTATTGTCCAGGCTATTTCTGACATAATGGGGGTACCCCGAACTTTACTTGACATACTTCAACTTACACCTTATTTGACCAACGATAAACTTGGTTGGAACCCAGAGATATTAGATAATATAGAAGAATATAAGAAACGTCCAGGAAATCAGGAAATTGATAAGATGATTCAACACTCTATAACCCTTTTAGACAGTGCAAAGGAATCACTGCCTAAACTGACACTTTTCTGTAAGAATAACCAGATTAACGGGTTCTCTGAGATAAGTGATAAATTGAAAAACTTATTGGCAACACCAAAAAATGTAAAGAATGAAGAGTTGATACAAGTACAGGAATTGCTGCAACAACTTATGCCTTATTTCACAAATATTTTGCAGAAGGATCAACCAGAGGTCTACCAAAAGGTACTCAAGAAGGAAGTGTTCGAAAAACTGGAACCAGCGCAACAAATAGAAAAAATAACGGCTATGAGGGAATATCACATGCAAAATAATATTAACTCCTTATCCTCGCCAGCATTGGTACAGGTAGGGCAAAATCATGCCAGGAGTTTTAAGAAAAAAAAGACTCTCGCCCATCATACCTTGATTTTTTTGGATGTAAATGAGTATGAGAAACATGTGCGAGGCTCCACGGTACTAAAAAGACTTAGGATATACAAACTACCTGAAACAAACAAAAAACAGCAAAATAACCAAGTGACTAAAAATAATGGTAATAATAGCAATAATAATGATACTCCCAAAAAAAGACAAAGCATTAGTAATATGGGAAGTCTTTTTGGCTAACAAATCGCCTCTATTAAAATGCTTCAAATTAGTTGGTAAGTTGTTTGTCTCGGCTATTGCATTTTTTTTGATTTAAAAGCATAGCAAAGGGTATCTTCTTTTTCAGTAAAATTAAATGAAAATATCTTTTGCTTGTTTTATTAAAAAAACAATGCTTATATTTCTTACACAAGTATACCAGATGCTATTCATAAAATTTAAACTTGTTTTAATTTTTGTAACTATTGAATTACAGCAAGTCATCCTTTAAAATATCCAACCCATGCGTTTTTGTTTGGTTATATTTTTTGGCTCTCTATGGGGCACATTATCAGCTCAGACTGGTTTATCGGTTTTATCGCTGCACTCCCCCCACCAGGTAACCAGTCTTACCCCCTATATTTATTTTTTGAAAGATGACAGCCAGCAGCTCACATTGCAAGAGGTAGTCACCAATAAGTTTCAGTCCAGGTTTGCCCCTAAAACAAGCAAATCACCTAATTATGGGAGAAACGGAGTAGTATGGCTGCGATTTACATTAAAGGGTGCTAAAGGCAAATACTTGCTTGAACTACCTCAAAATGCACTATTAGGTATGGTGTTTTTTCACCCTCTGCCCAACGGCAACTACAAGAAAAACAAAAGAAGTAGCTTTAAAGAGCAAAAGATTAAGGTACCACGCGCATTATTTGAGATAAACCTGCCAGACAATGCCCCACACACTTTTTATATACGCTGCCAGTCTCGGCAAACCCTTACGATTCCTTTGCTTGTGGGAAGCACCTATGCTTTTCTCAGCAAAAACCACAAAAAAAACAACTTCGAGGGTGCTTTTTTTGGGGTGATGTTCATCATGTTTTTTTATAACTTGTTTATATATCTCAAGGTAAGAGACAAATCACACTTGTATTATATACTATATGTAACGAGCTTTACTATACATATATCAATACGTACAGGTTATGCTGAGGAGTTTCTGTGGCCAAATCACCCTGAATTTAACCACTATAGTTTTATCACTAACACCTTGACCATGAGCTTCGCATTACTTTTTGCCAGACATTTTCTAAAAATAAAGAAATATGCTCCCTTGATGGACAAAGTTATTTCCGGGGGGGTATATTTCTTGCTGCTTACGCTCACCATAGGTTTTTTTAATCCATCGGCTGCACTCAACCTTGTTTTGGCCACCACAGTTGTTGTGACCATATTATTACCTGTGCTAGGGCTTGTTATTTTGCCTAAGTACCCATTAGCTAAATATTATTTGCTAGGTTGGGGAGGCTTGTTAGGCAGTGTATTGATAGGAGTGTTAAACTCTCTTGAGGTTATTTTTTTAAGCATTGCCCCCCTCCAACTTATTCAAATAGGAGTTATAAACGAAGCACTTATGTTTTCGTTCGCGTTGATAGAACGTATCAACCATGATCGCCGTGAAAAAGAAGAAGCACAAGAGGCGGCAACACAAACAATGAAAATACACAATATAGTATTGGAAGAAGAGGTAAAACAACGCACCAAAGAAATAGACTTTAAAAATCAACAAATTACCCAAAGTATCACCGCCGCTGAAAATATTCAACAAGCCATGTTGCCACAAGAAGAAGATTTAGCCGCTTGCTTTGAACACTTTTTTCTATTATACAAGCCCAAAGCCATTGTCTCAGGAGACTTTTACTGGGTGAACAAAGTCAATGAAGAAATCATATTGGTAGTGGCCGACTGTACGGGGCATGGGGTACAAGGGGCGTTTATGACCTTGATAGGTAAAACCCTGCTTGATAAAATTATTCTGCTTGAGAAAATAACCAACCCTGCCAAAATACTTGAGAGACTGCACCAAGACATAGTAAAATCGCTCAAACAAGAAGACACAGGAAATGATCAGGGTATGGATGCCATTGTTATTGCCACCGATACGGCAACCCCTCTCCAACAATTTGTTTTTGCAAGCGCTAAGGTACCCTTATACTATGCCAAACCACGTACTGGTGAAGTAACAATACTCAAAGGAACATCGAGGTATATTGGGGGTAAACAACGCAAACAAACGCCGTTTGTAAACCAACACATACACCTGGAAAAAGGTGATATGATGTACATGGGAAGTGATGGCTATAAAGATCAAAATAATGACCACCGACAAAGCCTGGGAACGAGTAATTTTTTGACTTTATTAAGCTCAGTAGTACACTTGCCATTAAAAACCCAAAAACAATACCTGGATGACTACCTTCATACCTACATGAAGGATACTACCCAGCGAGACGATATTTTAATTATGGGCTTTAAAGTATAAACAAAGCTTGGAAACAACAGGCTTTGCAAGGTAGGCTATATTGTACCTTAAGTATTAGAAATAAATAATTGACTTGCTTCTAACTTTTGCAACTATAACACGTAAGAATTACAGCAAATCACCCTAAAAAAAACTATCCTTTAATACTTAAAAAATCTACTTCATGCGTTTTTGTTTGGCTATGTTTTTTTGCTCTGTATGGGGTACATTATCAGCTCAACCAGTTTTATCACTGGACTCTTCTCATCAAGTAACCGACCTTACTCCTTATATCTATTTTTTGAAAGATGATAGTGATCAACTAACCCTCCAACAAATAATTACTAATCAACTACAAGCCAGGTTTACCCCGAAAATAGGAAACTCGCCTATTTTTGGAAGAAATGGAACAGTATGGCTTCGGTTTACACTACAAGGAACCAAAGGTAAATATTTGCTTGAAATACGTGAAAGTGTATTATTAGACCTCACTTTTTTTCACCCTTTGCCCAATGGTAACTATCAGAGAAATAAAAGAAAAAGTTTTAAGGAACAAATGGTCAAAGTGCCACGGGTATTATTTGAGATAAACCTGCCAAACAATACCCCACACACTTTTTATATACGCTGCCAATCTCCAAGAGCGCTCATGATTCATTTAGCAGTGGGAAAGCCCCATTTATTTCTTGCCAAAAGCCACCGAGAAGATAATATCCTGGGTGCTTTTTTGGGTATTCTATGCATTATGTTTTTTTATAACTTGTTTATATACGTCAAGGTAAAAGATAAGTCCTATCTATATTATATACTGTACATATTAAGCATTACCTCATATACAGCAATGCTTTCAGGGCATGCCGAAGAATTTTTGTGGCCAAACCACCCTGAACTCAACAATTACAATACTATAGCCAACCTCTTGACCTTTATTTTTATGATGCTTTTTGCCAGGCACTTTCTAAAAACGAAACAATACGCTCCCTTGATAGACAAAATCATTTCAGGAGTTTTGTATATGTTTTTAATAGCGCTTGTGGTGGGCGTTGTTAACCCATCACTTATTTTAACATTTAATTTAGCCGCCATAGTTTTCACCACCCTCTTTTTACCTGTTATCAGTCTCATTATTTTACCTAAATATTACCTCGCCAAATACTACCTATTGGGTTGGCTGGGTTTACTGAGTACCCTATTTTTAGCTGCACTGCATCTTGCTGACATTATTTCTTTAGACATAGAAGCATTTCATCTGATTGAGATAGGAGTAATAAGTGAAGTGCTTATGTTTTCATTGGCATTGGCAGAACATATCAGCTGTCATCGCCGTGAAAAAGAAGAAGCACAAGAGGCGGCAGCACAAGCAATGAAAGCACACAATATAGTGTTGGAAGAAGAGGTAAAACAACGCACCCAAGAAATAGAGTTTAAAAATCAACAAATTACCCAAAGTATCACCGCCGCTGAAAATATTCAACAAGCCATGTTGCCACAAGAAGAAGATTTAGCTGCCTGCTTTGAACACTTTTTTCTGTTATACAAGCCCAAAGACATTGTATCAGGAGACTTTTATTGGGTAAACAAAGTCAATGAAGAAATTATATTGGTGTTAGCTGATTGTACCGGACATGGAGTACAAGGAGCGTTTATGACTTTGATAGGCAAAACTCTGCTTGATAAGATTATTCTGCTTGAGAAAATAACCAACCCTGCCAAAATACTTGAGAGGCTACACCAGGACATAGTAAAATCACTCAAACAAGAAGATACAGGCAATAACCAGGGCATGGATGCCATTGTCGTTGCTACTGATGCATCAGCTCCTCTCCAACAGTTTGTTTTTGCAAGCGCCAAGGTACCCTTATACTATGCTAAACCACGCACCAGCGAAGTAACAGTACTCAAAGGAACATCGAGGTATATTGGAGGTCAACAACGTAAACATATTCCATTTGTAAACCAACACGTACACCTGGAAAAAGGGGATATGGTGTATTTGGGAAGTGATGGCTATAAAGATCAAAATAATGACCACCGACAAAGCCTGGGAACAAGTAATTTTTTGACCCTATTAAGCTCGCTAGTACACTTACCATTAAAAACCCAAAAACAATACCTGGATGACTACCTTCATACCTACATGAAGGATACTACCCAGCGAGACGATATTTTAATTATGGGCTTTAAAGTATAAACAGAAAAGGTAGTACATTCGCCAATAGCGCCCAACTATTTATTATATGTCAATTTTGATAGCCAAAGCTTTATCATTGACCCCTACCTAATAAATAATTGGTTGGCAAAAGCAGGAAACACAATCAATTCACAAAAAATTGCCCAACCAGTCAAGGCTTGCCAAGCACTAAAAAAAAGCCCTCTTAATTGTTTGTTGCCAAAAGCTAAATTATCTTGCCTATCAAAGAAAAATCCAAGAAAAATGTATACACCTTTTAAAGAAATGCCCGATCATGCCCGTGTTTGGGTATATCAGGCAGATCGTGCTTTGACTGACAGCGAAAAAGCTGAGATGGAACAACACCTCAAAACATTTGTAAACCAATGGACGGTACACTCTAAAGACCTGAAAGCATCAGCGAAAGTATTTCCTGACCGATTTGTAGTACTTGCTGTAGACGAAAATCATAATCAGGCAAGTGGCTGCTCTATAGATGCTTCAGTTCGTTTTGTGCAAGAACTTGAAAAACATTATAACCTAAGCTTATTTGTACGCACTGAGGTAGCTTATCTTGAGGGAGATACAGTAAAAACTACCCCAGTAAAAAGTTTGAAGCAACAAGTAAATGAAGGAGTGATTAAAGCAGATACCACCATATTTAATAATCTAGTAAACAATGTGGGAGAATTGAATAGCCAGTGGCAAGCTCCAGCAAAAACTACTTGGTTATCACGATACTTTTAAGCTTTTCAATATATGACAATCGCTATTATCAATGGTCCCAACCTTAATCTACTGGGAAAGCGTGAAGTAGACATTTATGGCAACCAAACTTTTGATGACTACTTTATAACACTTAAGGAAAAGTTTGATCAACAAGCTATTCTTACGTATTTCCAGTCTAATCATGAAGGTGGAATCATAGACCACATCCATGAGATTGGCTACGAGTATGATGGTATTGTACTCAATGGAGCAGCTTATACCCACACCTCAGTAGCCATTGCCGATGCAATTGCTGCTGTTACCACACCAGTGGTAGAAGTACACATTTCTAATATTCACGCCAGAGAGGGGTTTCGTCAACATAGTTACTCTGCGACTAATTGTATAGGAGTAATTACTGGGTTGGGGCTAAAAGGCTACGAACTTGCTATCAAATATTTGATTGATAGAAAAAAGTAATGTCTAATCAAGGGCAACTTTTGACAAGTGCCCTTGATAAAGCTACTCTGAGTCGTTTATATGCCAGAAATATTATAATTGTTTTAAACAAAGTATTTGGGTATTGTATTCATCACCAAATACTTTGAGATGGCACCTCACTAACCTTCCTGTTGCTCTATCTTTTCCATTTGCCTTATCAAACCATAAATTTGCTGTTTTAGTTGACTTATCCCTTCAATGGGTAATCCAGTTTTATTCAAAATTTGTTCTGGGATGCAATACGCCTGCTCTTTGAGCGCTTGCCCTGCTGGAGTCAATGTAATCATTACTTTTCGTTCATCCTTTTTAGAGCGAGTACGTACTACTATACCTGTTTTCTCCATACGTTTAAGCAAGGGAGTAATGGTGTTAGTGTTTAGGTACAACTGTTGCCCGATTTCGTTTACAGTTTGTTCATCTTTTTCCCACAAAGCCATTAAGACCAAATATTGAGGATAGGTAATACCCATGACATCTAGCATAGGTTGGTAAGCTCTTGTAATCATGCGCGATGCTACATACATAGGAAAACAAATTTGGTTTTCGAGCTTTAATAGTTCGTCTTGTTTCATATATATTGATTTATTTCAAAACGCTAAAATACGCAAAAAGCATCAGGAAAACGGATTTCCTGATGCTTTGATATTTAAGTGTTCTTTTACCGCAAGGTAATCAATGGTGTCAAAGAGCTTATACCAACTCCTCGTTAACCAATGTAAGGCTTACCTCAATGTTGTTGCGGGTAGCGTTAGAATAAGGGCATACCTGATGCGCAGTCTGCAAGAGTTTTTCAGCAACATCACGTGCCACACCAGGAATTTTTACTTCAAGCGCTACTTCCAACCCAAACCCTCCTGAAGGTATTGAACCAATCCCTACTGTAGCAGTTACTTCAGTATTTTTTATCGAAATTTTTTGTTGACGAGCCACGTGGTTCAAGGCACTGTCAAAGCAAGCAGAATAGCCAGCCGCAAATAGCTGTTCAGGGTTGGTAAAGTCTCCCCCTGTTCCTCCCAACTCTTTAGGCATACGTACTTCCAGGTTTAATACATCATCAGATGACTTTACTTGACCATTTCTACCTCCAGTAGCTGTTGCTTGAGCTTTATATAATGTTTTCATCGTATTGTTAAATTAAATCGTTTGCGCTTATATCGTTTGCGATACAAATATATGAAATTACCTTTCACAATTACAAATATTAGGCAGGGTTTTTATATTTTTCAATAAAAAACAGTACTCTTACTCATTAGATAAAAATAAACAACCGATAAGCTTTATCCTCTTTCATCAGATTACAAAATGCTTAACTAATCGTTTGGGCTTGCTGTTACTTACGCCAAAAAATCGTTTCTAAACTTGTTGGAATGGCACTAAGGCTGAGGCTTAAAATTAACCCATATAAGTAGCCTCAAGGTGTTAGATACCGATGCAGCTACAATCAAGAATAACTCACTTATAGTATGACAGTGACCTCTATATTTAATCCTACCTTGGTACTTATCACCTATAAAAAAGAGTAAAAAACGAGTTTGGGTAATTGAAAAATTACCCAAACTTTTCTTAAGAATGTGCCACCCTCACAATGTAGGGAACTTCGTCAAAGGTAAGTTCGTCAGGTGTTTCGCCCTCAATCGTAACCACAGTGGGGTACACTCCATTGGGCAACTCAGTAGGCAACCAGGTACGATTGGTACGTACAATAATAAATAGGCCATCAGGGGTACCCATAGGACAAAAATTGGTAGTATTGCCCACCTTGCTATAAATAGACAAACCCAGCTTTTCCTTTACTTGTTGGTGCATGCCAGGCAGGTTGGGCACAGGCAAACCTATTTCACTTACAGAACAAATGCTTTGAGCACTAAATGATGCCTCAGAAGTATTATTTAGGTCGTGTCGGGCGATAAACTCTACAATATTATTTGATGGGTCAAGAAAATACAAGGCGTTGGCATTCCAGTGAGGAAAATCTAAAATATCGTCACCCTCATGCTTAAGTAAAGGTATACTACGTGTATACAGCCAACGTCGTGCTTCTTCTATTTGATTTTCAGGAATATTGAATGCAAAGTGATAAGAAGGGTTGGTATTTTCACCTGGAGGGTTCCACCTAAACTCTAGCAAAGAATTGCCTGCTTTAAGAGTAAAAGCTGTTTCATTTTCATTTTGTAGCTCAAAACCAAGCACCATTACATAAAATACTTTTAAATCCTGCAATTGGTTGGTATATAGCTGTAGCTTAGTGATTTTCATGTATCAAAATAGTTATTTGTACGTTTCAAAAAACGAATCATTACCTTTTGGTTAATCCTCACAAACAATTTGATTGTTTGGAAGACAGGTTTCGTTATCTGGGTTAGGTTTTGGCAATGATACTTGCTAAATTTATTCAGTCACTATCATCTTTAAAAACCTTTATCCAAAGTTCAATAGTAACTTATTTAAATTTTACCAACATGAAAAAAAACTTCATAAAAAACTCACTATTTATTGCATTGTTAACCTTACTGATGGGAGCTTACCAAACAGTAAGTGCACAGTCGAAAGAAGTAAAACTGCTGAACCTGGGAATACGCAACTGTGCCTCTGATGCGCAAAAGAAAGACTTATTGGATGCTTATAAAATTATGCAACCTTATGATAAAACTGAGAAATTTCCTTTTGAGAAGTGGACAGCTTATTATGTAAAAAATGCCAATCGGGCAGCTAAAAAAGGACGCAAGGCAGTAGGAGTAATAGGTAGACAGGCTAAAGCGGTCAAAATTTTACACGAACTATCAAAAGGAGATTGTAAGTACTTGAAAGACAAAAAAGGAAAAATCGGAAAGTATTTGGGCGAGATGGTGGCTATTTATGATACCAAGGTAGTAGCTGAAAAAGAAACTACTAAAAGCAAAAATCAGAATAATGCTTTATTTGGTGATAACACCACTACCGAAACTGGAGTGGCAATGGACGTAAAAAGCGCAAAAAAATTACGAGACTTGGCAAATAAGCTTCGTAAATATTCTGGCTTAAAGCCAAAAAAATATTAATACCTCCTCATTACAGCAACCTAATCAAAGGCTTACTTCTATAAAGTACCATTCGTTTAACTTTATCGAGTAAGCCTTATTTTTTACAAAAAAAGATGACAATGAAACAAGTTTTTACTTTTTGTACATTGTTCTTATGTACTATGATGTTTGCCCAGGCTCAAAATTCAATAGCCAAAAAAACTGATGTTGGGATACAAAAAGCGTTGGAAACCCACCCCAATGCCAAACGGGTATTACATAGCACTTTTAGTATTTCGCACTGGGTGCTACAGTTACATAAGGCAAGTACCAACGAAGAATTGCGTAGGCACCACCTCACAGTAAAAGAAGTAGTACACCAGCAACATATTGTAGAGGCATTGCATTCTATGTTGGGCGGGTGCCCTGAGCTCGAAAAGCTAAGGATTCCTTTGACTAACCTCAGGGGAGTTTTTAAAAAACACGTAATCACTGAGGTGGTTACCAAAAAACTGACAAACCAAGACAATGCTTTGTTTGGCGACAATACCGAAACCATTGTACGTACCAAGGTAACAGGCACTTACAAGACAATTAAAGAAGTAAGAAAAAACATTAGAAAAATGAAACGAATGCTCAAACTGTAATACTACTTGTTAAAAATATGTGATGATGCAATCCTTATTTGCATAATTCGTTTTTTTTTGTACGTTTCATAGACCAATAGTCCATAGTATTTAGTCGATAGTCGATAGCTGATTTGAGTAAATGTTCACCTTGTTAAATGCTGTAAACCAGTATTTTATATTAAGATTGCGTACTCACTTTATTTTTAAAAGTGTTTCGGTTTTATGCCTAAACACCCAATTAAATAGTTTTTAAATTCATCAATAACTGATAACCAGCAAACAACTTTGACTAAAATCACTGCGGAGTATTGATAGATATATTGTATTTACCAAAAATACACATCTTTGTGTTTATCAACAAAACAAATGTATATGCATAAAAAAACTGCTTGCTTATTAGGATTCATGATTGTATTATATGTGCTACCTGCCAACGTCTTTGCACAAAAGCATAAGACAAATGATCAGGAGATATTGGCCTGTATTGCCAAAAATAAAAGCGCACAGGGTGTAGTAGACAGTGCTTTTAGTGCCTACAAGTGGGCCATTGAACTGGAAAAAAACTGCTCGAAAGTAATCGATGGCGAGCACGAAGCCGGTGTATTGTTTGCAATAGCAGACGAAGCGGTCGTAGCCGAAATGTTATGGGAAATGTCTAAACGTTGTACTCCCTTGAAAGACGCTCAAGAATACCTTGAAACTATTCACGAAATTTTTAAATCTTCGGTCAAAACCAAAAAAACAACTAAAAAAGGAGAGTTATTCACCCGAAAAGTAGAAAGCGTATCGTTGAAAAAATACCATGTACGTAAAATTCGTAAACGTGCTGAAATAGTGGCGAAAATAATCAATGGAGAAAAACTCAGCCTTTTTCAAAAGCTACTTGACTAGCCTGATTGCTTTGAGAGTAATGATATGTAAGCCATGAATAGGAGATTCTATTCATGGTTTTTTTGTTTTCTCCCCTTCTTTCTCTTCATTCATTACACTGTAAGCCTTTCATCAGCAAAATTTTGTACTTTTGTGAATTAATTGCAGCAAGGCAGCAAGCCTTGTATGCTTTTGAACGGAATAAATAATGATTTTAAACCAGTGTTTTGTTACTACTTTGTGCTTAGTTATTGAACCGTGTAGTAGCAAGCACAACGTAATAATACCTCGTTACTTGAATTAATAATCAAACCATTGAGATGAAAAAGGTAGCATTTTATACTTTGGGGTGCAAACTCAATTTTTCTGAAACTTCTACTATAACCCGCCAATTTGAAAGCAGAGGTTATAAAAAGGTAGACTTTAACGATTCGCCTGATATATTCATTATCAACACTTGTTCTGTAACCGCAAATGCTGATAAAAAATGCCGCAAAGTGGTAAAAGAAGCCAAAAAAATATCACCAGATGGTTATGTAGCCATCATTGGCTGTTATGCCCAGCTCAAGCCCAAAGAAATTTCCAATATTCCAGGCGTAGATGCAGTATTAGGGGCTTCTGAGAAGTTTCGTTTGCTTGACCTGTTGGGTACCTTTGTAAAACCTGCCCAACCCGAAGTATTGGTACAAGAAGTAACCAATGCCGATACTTTCGCTCACTCGCATTCAATGGGTGATCGTACCCGTACTTTTTTGAAAGTGCAGGATGGTTGTAACTATAACTGCTCGTTTTGTACCATTCCTTTGGCTCGCGGCAAAAGCCGTAGTGATAGTATTGAAAATATCATAGCATCGGCACACAAGATAGGACAAACTGAAGTAAAGGAAGTGGTGTTGACTGGAGTAAACATTGGCGATTTTGGCATTCAGGAGGGTAGACGCAAAGAACGTTTCATCGACTTGGTAAAAGCACTTGACGAAGTAGATGGTCTGGAACGCATTCGTATATCATCTATTGAACCCAACCTTTTGTCGAACGATGTCATAGCGTTTACCGCTCAATCCAAACGTTTTGTTCCCCACTTTCACATTCCGCTACAATCGGGCTCCAACAAAATACTTAAGGCGATGCGTCGTCGCTATGAACGCGGGCTGTATGTAGATCGGGTAAATAAAATTAAAGAACTGATGCCACATTGCTGTATCGGGGTAGATGTAATTGTGGGCTTTCCGGGCGAAACTGAAGAAGATTTTTTAGATACATACAACTTCCTAAACGAACTGGATATTTCTTACTTACACGTGTTTACTTATTCGGAGCGTGCCAATACCCACGCACTGGAAATAAAATCTGTAGTACCTAAAGAAGAAAGAGCCAAACGGTCAAAAATGTTGCACATTTTGTCAGACAAAAAACGACGTTATTTTTATGAACAACAATTGGGTAAGGAGTACACAGTATTGTTTGAGAAAGATATAAATGAAGGGCAAATGGAAGGGTTTACTGAGAATTATGTACGAGTAACCGCCAAATATGACCCTTTGTTGATCAATGAATTAAAAAAAGTACGCCTGAGCCATATCAACGACCAAATGTTGGCAGAAGTAGAGGATGTAGAAGAGTATGTAACTCATTAAAGTTTTAGTTTCTGGAGTACTGGTTGTCTGGAACTACTTTCTGACTTTTAATGAAACTACCCGCAACATATCCTGCCCCTGATCAAAATCATTAACATTCCCAAAGACAAGATGGTTTCAAAACATAGCCTCATTACTCATAAGTAATGAGGCTTTTTTTGTACCACCCTGCTAATGACAGGTAACAACAGAATAAGAGCCCTTACCAAAATTTGGCACGGATAGAAGGAGTCGAACCCTCATCAAAGGTTTTGGAGACCATTATTTTACCATTAAACTATATCCGTGAATAAAAAAGAGGTAACTAACGACAAGTGACATTTTACCTGCTCTACCTACTGAGCTACTCTCCTATTGAGCCATACATTTTGCAGGAGAGGAGGGACTCGAACCCCCGACTCGGCGATGTGGAATCGAAGTAACACTTATCTACGACACTCTTTTTGTTCGTCCGGTGGGAATCGAACCCACAACCTTCCGGTTAAAAGCCGGGAACTCTACCAATTGAGCTACGAACGAATTTTAATTTTTGGCAAAAAAAAACCTCTTTGAAGAGACAAAGAGGCTTATACAATATTTACAATATATAAAAATAGTACAATAAATTTCTTCATCAATCAAGGTGGTATTTCCACCATTTATTATATTTTACTTTATTTTCATCTATCATATCACAAATATTTTACAAAAATAAACCTTAAAACTTACATTGTAATTTATATAACAAAAATCAATATATAAGTTCTTTATCAGCAAGATAAACCTGCTTTGTTAAAACCAAATAATAGCACACTGGAAGGAGTCGAACCTTCATCGTCCGGATATAAACCGGGTGTTCTACCTATTAAACTACAGTGCAAAATACTGTTAAACAGTTAGTTGCGTCAGAAGGAGTCGAACCTTCATCCCCTGGTTCGTAGCCAAGCATTCTATTCCATTGAACTATGACGCAATGTAAATAATAGTTACGCTGGAAGGAGTCGAACCTTCACCATTTGGGTAGAAACCAAATATTCTAATCCATTAAACTACAGCGCAATATACTGTTTAACAAGTAGTTGCGTCAGAAGGAGTCGAACCTTCATCATCTGGGTCGAAACCAGGTATTCTCTTCCGTTGAACTATGACGCAATATTTAATTGAGAGTGACGAGCAACAAGTTGTAAGCCAACCTCTGTTTTATAGAAAACCAATAGTTTTCAGGTAATTAATCACTCGATTCGTTACCAGAAGCTCTTCTTAAAGAAGAACCTCCAGCTTGAATCTTTGCTTCCTATGACGCAATATGGGCTGTCTGCCGGGACTCGAACCCGATTCTCCTGCTTCACAAACAGGTGTGGCAACCAATTCCACCTCAGTCAGCATTTGTATAATGGTCGGATAGGCAAGATTCGAACTTGCGTGCTCTAGTACCCAAAACTAGCGAGATAAACCTCTCCTCTACTATCCGAATATAGTTTAATCACTTAATTACTAATCGTTTTCAATGGTCGGATAGGCAGGATTCGAACCTACGTCCTCTGGAGTCCAAGACCAGCGAAGATGACCACTCTTCCACTATCCGAGTATTTGTTTAGTGTGCCCTGAAGGACTCGAACCTTCAATCTCCTTGGTATGAGCAAGGTGCTTTGACCAGTTAAGCTAAGGGCACTGGTTTGATCATTATTTAGTCAATCGCACATAAAAAAAACCTTGTTTCATTATGAGACAAGGCTTTAAAAGATGGGTATTCTCATCATCGTTTTACTATAGTCATAGTAATAGCCTTGCCGCTTTCGGGGGTTTTATCCAAATAGGATTCCGACGGTGTTTAGGTGTATTTGATATGTGTCTTATTGGCATCATTATTTACTTATCAGATATTTAGCATTAAAGTGTTTAGAGCACCCACAAGGAATCGAACCTTGATCCACTGATTACAAGTCAGTTATTCTAAGCCGTTGAACTACGGGTGCTTTAGTGTGCTCTGAGGGATTTGAACCCCCGATCTCCTGCGTATCAGGCAAGCGCCTTGACCAACTTGGCTAAGAGCACATATACTGTTTTACACTACTCAAAATTTAACATAAAAAAAGCCTTACAGTTTCAGATGAATCTGTGAGGCTTTTGAGATATATAATTGTTTGTTGTTTTCTTGGGTAGTCAGTCTTTATACCTATTTTGATCAGGTTTCAGACTTTGGGGTACAAACATATTCACCTCATTAGCCTCACAGAATCTCCAGCGCTTTATTATGTGCTTCCGATTCCAGGGGTTAATCGTTTTGGGGGTGATATGTTTATTTTGAAGTAACATTATGATACAAAGGTAATAACGTGTTTTTATTAATACAAGTTTTTATGTAATTTTTTATTTTAAATAATATTCAAACTATATATAAGTATAAATAATTAAAAAAGCTTACTTAAGCATTGATACGACAAAGGAAAGGAAAAGTTTTGAGTTTTGCAAATACTTTCAATAAAACAATATTTACCTCATATAAAATAAATACAATTTATACCTACATATTAGTGTTGCTGCTTTAACTTTGTTGTGTTGCGTTTGACTTACAGCTAACAACGTCCCCTGAAAAATACTTCAATAAAAGACTGTTTTTTTATATATTTTTGGTCAATAGCTGTTAATTTAGCGGGTTATATAGCACTAAGTAGCAGCAAGTAATTATATAAGCTACAAGTAAGGGTAACTCGCTCATAATATGACTGTTACACCTACTCATTAGATATATTTAATTTTGTCTAGGTACTTACTTGTCCAAATTTTAACCATAAAACATTGCCTGAGTATGTCAAACCAACCAAACCCAGAGCTTACCCCACCAAATATCATTATCAAAGGCAGTAAGAAGTTTGATATTACCCCAAGTGTTAACTTTAATGGTCAAACTGGCATTTGTAAAATTAGTGGGGAGTCACATCATCAAAACGACCGTGACTTTTATTTACCTTTGGTACAGTGGATAAGAAATTACGCTAAAACAGGACGCCCTCTGGAATTTAACTTTAAGTTTATTTATTTTAGTACAGCATCATCTAAGCAAATCTTACTGTTGATAGAAGCACTTAAACAATATGAACAAGCAGGAGGGGTGGTTACAGTTAATTGGTATTACCCTGAAGATGACGAGGAGATTCTGGAAGAGGCAGAAGACTATATACACGCTACCAATTTAAAAATGAACCTGATTTCTTATTAATCTATAGGGTTTAAACTCAAAAAGCAGCCGCTACTCCCAAACTTTTCCTACTTTTGTCTTCTTTTATATTGGTTCAAAGCCAATTTGTCTATAACTTTTGGATTATACTTACCAATACTACACTATTCTTATGGGGCTATTAGACCAACAGTTTGAACAAGATAATATTATTCTGACCAAAGCTGAAGACCTGATTAACTGGGCACGCCTTTCATCATTATGGCCTATGGGCTTTGGCTTGGCTTGTTGTGCTATTGAAATGATGAGCACTTTTGCTGCAGGCTACGACCTTGATCGTTTTGGAGTATTTCCCAGGGCTTCGCCTCGCCAATCTGATGTAATGATTGTGGCAGGTACGGTTACTTTCAAAATGGCAGATAGAATTAAGCGTTTGTACGAACAAATGGCAGAACCCCGCTATGTTATTTCAATGGGGTCTTGTTCTAACTGTGGGGGGCCTTACTGGGAGCATGGCTACCATGTAGTAAAAGGGGTAGATCGTATTATACCCGTAGATGTATACGTGCCAGGTTGCCCTCCTCGTCCAGAGGCATTGATCGGGGGTTTTATGAAACTTCAAGAAAAGGTAAGAAATGAGCGTTTGCGCGCACCCCAGGCTTTGGAAAAGCTAATGGCAAAGATGCAGGAAAGTTAATCTATATAAATTTTAATTATTGTGGCAGCAGATTTTGTGTTTGGAGTACAGTCGGTAACAGAAACTATTAACGCCGGCAAACCTATTGATAAGTTGTTTATTCAACGTGAACTGGGCAGAAATTCGCCCAAAGTAGCTTATATTTTAGAAGAAGCAAAAAAAAGAGAGGTGCCGGTAGCTAAGGTACCATTAGATAAACTAAATCGCATTACCCGTAAAAATCACCAAGGCATTATTGCTTTCATTTCGGCGGTGCACTACCAACCTTTGAGTAATATTATTCCTCAACTTTACGAGGAGGGTAAAACTCCTTTAGTTTTGATATTGGATCGCCTGACTGATGTGCGCAATTTTGGGGCTATAGCCCGTACAGCAGAATGCGCTGGTATACATGCCATCGTGATTCCTTCCAGAGGGTCAGCTCAAGTAAGCAGTGATGCAATGAAGACATCTTCTGGTGCACTCAACTATTTGCCAGTATGCCGGGAGGCTAACCTGGAAAAAACCATTGAGTTTTTGCAAGAAAGCGGCTTACAGATAGTAGCTTGTACAGAAAAAACCAGTGAGACTATTTATGCGCCAGACTATACGGTGCCTACGGCTATAGTGATGGGTTCTGAAGAAGATGGAATTTCCCAGGCATTGATACGCAAGGCAGACCATTTGGCTAAAATACCTTTACAGGGAGAAATTGGGTCGTTGAATGTATCGGTAGCCACGGCAGTGATTGTATACGAAGCTGTAAGGCAGAGAAGTTTGTAAGTTTATTTTTTTTTAGAACTGACTTCCTACGAGTTGGTGTGCAGGCAAGGGAATAGATTGTTTGATGGGAATATTGAAGACTTCGTCAGCAACCACCACTTGACAAGAACCTATTGCCTGTACTTTTTTAGTATACATAATTGACAATGCTGCGATTAACTTGCTACTGGGAATGTAAAATTTTACTGGAAGGTACTCGGTAGTACGTGCATGAATCACCACCCCTTCCGATAGTTTCCAATGCCCTAACTTTGCCTCATTATCAGGTGGGGTAATGTTTACATCTAACCTATTAATTTTATAGTCAAAAGGGTACTTGTTTTGCAAACCTATGTCCAGCGAAATGTTCATTCCTTTGTTAGAAGACGCTGTCTTAAGTCTTTTCACTTTTAGCCCGTCTTTACCAATAGTAAAATTGGCAATTTGATCTCCTTCTTTACTTAAGTCTACTTCTTGATGATTGTTTCCATTAAAACTAAGGGTGGTTACCAAAGCATTGAGCTTATATTTTCCCTTCATGTCTATAGCACATATCTTTTGCTGCTTAAGTTTAGGGTGAATCTCAGCAAGTGCTTTGATGTCTAGCTCTACCTGAAGCTTTACAGTAGTGTTTGCTTGCGCCTTCAGAGTTATTTTTTCTTTTCTGTGGGCTACTGCTGCCTGTGCGTTATTGATAAATATATTGTTTTTGAAGCTTTGGATATGAATGGGAAAAAAGTTGGCGTTATGAATGACAACTTCTGCCTCTACATACATAATTTTGCCTTCCAGACGCTTTACTTCTGTTTTACCAATTTTCACCATCTGAGGGGTTTGAAATGTAAGGGCTACACCTGCAAAAGCCAGTAACAACAATAAAAGAGATAACCATAGCACTCTTTTTCTTGTAAATATTTTTTTAAAATTCAACTCAGGCATAGTATCACAAAGTAAGTCTTTTATGTTTTAAGAATGACATAGAGTGTTGGTTAGCTGCAATAATCGCGCGGAGAGTGATTGCCCCAATATATTTTTATGCGTCTAACCGTATTCTTGTATGCGTTGTGTGTCCAAAGATACACTATTCGGCAATGGAATTAGCAATATTGAATAAATTTCATCTATTTACTATTGCCAACCTTCCAGCAGGCATTTCGTAATTAAAATTACGCTTTTCAATATTAGAATGAGCAATAAACTACAAGTATACTTAGGTCATTTATAATAAGGCAGTTACATTATAGTATGGCACCTGACTAAATACCTAAACTAATTACATATACAACTAAACACTTATAACCAAATAACCTCAAACTATATGCTTTCTATATTTAACCGAAACAAATATGTACTTGAAGGAATTAGTGTATCACGCGGAATGTTGCGTCAATATAGTATTTTTGACTACGAGACCAAAGCACCTATTATTGAGATAGAAGAGAAATCTGATTTGGTCACTGGGGTATTGCGTATGACCATGCTGGGTGGAATCATTCCTTTTGCATTTAAAGCATATAATCCCATAGGGGAGCTGGTATTTACTTTGCAAAAAGAGGCTAAGTTTGGAAAAGTCTCTTTTATAGATGTATTAAACCCTCAAGGGGACATCATTGCACAATTTCCACGTGACTTGCTGTTTTTCAGTAAACCGTTTGAGGTGTGGGATACTGAACGCAACCCATTGTTTATCATTAAACCTTCATTTACTGGAAAAACTCAGTTTTTCACCATGGACAATCAATTGATGGCGGAACTATCGAGAAAGGCAGGTGGTGAGTTTTCGTGGACTAACTTACTGTCAGGTACAAGTAATAGTCGTATGTTTATTGAAATAAAGGATGTGGTTCCTCCTAACGATATTTTACGGCGAATTATACTGGCAACTGTGATCTATTTGCAAATATCTTAACCTATTAGGCTTTATTTGGGGGAAGGGATACCTTACCTTCTCTCAAATCAGCGATCCAAGTCGATAGTTGCTGGATGACTTGTTCTCTGTGGCGATCCTCTATATTGTTGTACTCCAGTGCGTGAGGGTTCACTGTCACCTCTTTTCCTTTTTTATGGTGGTCTTTGATAAAACTCCGAATGGTTGCAGTAGGGTCATAGTCAAGATTTTGTAAATGATTTTGAAGCATTTGATCAAGTAAATTGGCAAGCTCGGCTACAGTGTATGTGGTAGCTTCTTTTGCTTCTACCTCCTCCCCTTCATCATCATCTTCCTCTTCTTCAGTATTGAGCACTGTTTGGGTATCTACCCCAAGGTATTTGGCTATAGTTACTTGTCCTTCACTTGCCCATTCTACCTGCCAGCCTTTCCAGGTAGTCTCTCGCAGCATTTGTACAAAACAAGTGACCAATGCTGGAGTATGCCATAAAAATTCGTCGCCCCAGAACAACAGTTTTTGCTGGTCCATATCTACCAATGCGGCTCCCTCGCCCCAAACAGTATCCAGCAGCTTTTCAGATACACTTAAGGGTCTAATGTATTGTACGAGTGAGTCTGGTCCATAAAAAAGCTTGCGCCCTATGATGTTGGCGTCCCAGTGTGCATAGTAAATGTCATGTTCTTTATTTTCTATCAAAATATAGTTGGTTCGATGTCCCATGGGCTTTTTGTTGAAATATTAGTTGACGAAAAGGCTTTGGTCATTGATTTTGTGTGATCAATAACCAGCAAAGGTTGGAAAGAGAATTTACATAGCTCCCTGTACAAATAAAAGATTTATTTTAACTTTTTTCAATTTTACTCAGGTTTATTTATACATTTCCCAAGGAGGCGTTAACCTTTCAAAAACAAGAGAATATGCTCTTTGTCAGCAAGTGTACTACCTCTTTCAGGGGCTTCACATAAGATAATTGGATCGTCAGTGTCAAACGCAAGTAACAATACCTCCTGGGCTGTTTTTTTGTCATATACCCCCTCTATTTTATTCAAAGAAGACAAAGAAGTCTCCATTATTTTCTCTCCTTTTTCGTCCAGAGCAAACCTCATATACTGGAACAAGTTCCAGGCTTTGTCAAACACAAAATAACGGGAAGGTTTGAAAACCCTCAAAAACAAAGTAGTAAGCACAATCACAAAAGGCACAGCACCGCCTAAAGCCATCAATATTGCCAGCCACCAATTGATACCAATAAGCTTAAGTAGTATAAGTAATACAACCATAATGGCTACACCTATCTTGAGAACAAAACTCAAGTTTTTGCGCCTGCCTTTGACGTGTAAAACTAATCTCTGGCTGTCTTGTTCCAATACTTCTGCAATCATACCCGAAAATTACAAAACATATTTACTGAAGGCAAATGCTATTAGAAAGTTCTCATTGGCTTTTTGCCAAAAATATGAGCAAGTGTTTGCCTGTGTGTTGCTCACGTTAGTATATTTGTATTATGGAGAACCTAAGAAACGAGCATATACAGGCTGATAAAGACCAACTAAGTGAGGGTGATCAGGCGATTGAAAAAGCCTTGCGTCCTCTCAACTTTGATGACTTTTCGGGGCAGGGTAAAATTGTAACTAACCTGAAGATTTTTGTACAAGCTGCCAAACAACGTGAAGAAGCCTTAGACCATGTATTGCTCCACGGCCCTCCCGGTTTGGGTAAAACTACTTTGTCAAACATTATTGCCAATGAATTAGGCACTGAAATCAAAATCACCTCTGGCCCTGTACTAGACAAACCCAGTGACCTAGCGGGGCTATTGACCAATCTGGAAACGAATGATGTGTTGTTTATTGATGAAATTCACCGCTTGAACCCTATAGTGGAAGAATACTTGTACTCGGCAATGGAAGACTACAAGATTGATATTATGCTCGATTCAGGACCAAGTGCCCGTACTATACAAATTGCGTTAAATCCTTTTACACTGATTGGCGCTACTACCAGAGCAGGTTTGCTTACTTCTCCGCTAAGGGCTCGTTTTGGTATCAAGGCACGCCTTGAGTACTATGATGCCGACTTACTATCTACTATTGTGCGTCGTTCTTGTGCTATATTGGGCACCCCTATTGAGCATGATGCTTCTTATGAGATTGCTTTTCGTAGCCGGGGTACTCCACGTATTGCCAATAACCTGTTGCGTCGTACCCGTGATTTTGCTCAAGTAAAGGGTGATGGCACTATTACTCTAGAAATAGCCAAAATGGCGTTGGATGCTTTAGAGGTAGATCAAAAAGGACTGGACGAAATGGATAATCGAATTTTGACTACCATTATAGACAAGTTTAGGGGTGGTCCAGTGGGTTTGTCTACCATTGCTACTGCCTGTGGCGAAGAGGCAGAGACCATAGAAGAAGTGTACGAGCCATTTTTAATCATGCAAGGGTTTATTAAAAGAACTCCCAGAGGAAGAGAGGCTACTGAAGAAGCCTACCAACATTTGGGTAAAACTCTGCCCAATAAATCGCCCGGTTTATTTGACTAATTGCGTTATAATTGCGTTATTTAGTGTATAACCTTGCAGGGTGCCAGCCATCAATCACTTGTTTTTAGTTAATTGCTTCTTGAGCAATGACAAAAAGAGTGAAAAAAAGAAATGATTAAGCAACCTTTTTGTAGCAAAAGTAGTTTTTGAAGGCACCCAAGTGCTTGTTTAAATTTCATCAACTGGTTTGAAAGTAATTTTTGATTCTGAAGGTGAAACTTATACAAGCTCTAAAGCTTATAATATCTATTAATTATGATGAGAAAAATACTCATTTTATGCCTGCTTTCAGGACTTTTGGTAGACACTGTTAATGCTCAACGTCGCAAACGTAACCGTGATAAAGATAAAACAGAAAATACTACCACTACTGTTACTCCTGTAACTAAAGACTCTACTAAAAAAAGAAAGCGAATTTTGCTTAAGCCTAAAGATTTATCTGATCAAATGGCTTATCATTCCTTGAAAGAAGCACTCAAAAATGTAGACAGTGTTTTTGTGCTTGATTTTCCACTCAAGAAGTTTACTTATTTTCCCAAAGACATCCTCAAATTGCGTAATCTACAGGTACTGGAAATGGTTTATAGTGAGCTCGATTCACTACCACCAGTAATTGCCGATTCGTTGGACTATCTACAAGTACTTAATCTGAAAAACAATAAACTGACATCTTTGCCCACTGAAATGGCAAAGATGAAGTATTTGAGGAGGCTAAATCTTGAATATAATTTACTGGAAGACATTCCTGATGTAATGGCAAATATGAGTGGGCTTCGCTCATTAAATATCAAGTTTAACCGTTTGTCAAAAATATCAAATAAAATTGGAGCACTTACTCAACTCCAAACTCTTGATCTTACCGCCAATGGCATTACAAATTTGCCCAAATCGTTTGGTCAACTGACCCAGCTTCAGGAACTAAACCTTCAGGCAAACCGCATCACTACTTTGCCTATGTCTTTTACTCAGTTGGCTAACCTAAAAAAGCTCAACCTTCGTCAAAACCGATTCAAGGTTTTTCCTTCACATATTTTTTCGCTTAACCAGCTGACCTCTCTCAACTTGCGAAAAAATAAGTTTTCTCAAATACCTTCGGGTATTACCCGCCTTCAACAGTTAGAGGAGTTGAATTTGCAGCAAAATGCCCTTAGTAGATTGCCAACTGGCATTGCTGCCTGGAAAAAGATGAAGAAACTCAATTTAAGCAAAAATAAACTAACCAATTTTCCTGTAGAGATTAGCCAATTATCTAATCTTGAGGAACTTAACTTAAGCTTTAATCAAATATCTACCATACCTGCTAACATTGGTCAACTCAAAAAATTAAAGCTTTTGAACGTCGCGAATAACCGATTATCTTCCGCTGAGAAGAATAAACTTCGAAGTGTGTTGCCAGTTACTACTACCATTATTTATTAGTATGGCAATGCCTTTTATGAGCACAGTAATTGTTCAAAAAAACTATTAAATCCTGTGAAATCACAACGCAAATTTGTCAATGTTTTACTAACTATTATTGCTTTTGTCGGATTGTTTGGGCTTACATCATACTTGGTAAAAAAGCAACAAACTCCCGAACCACAAAAAAAACAAGTACCAACCAAGCAGGCTGTTCAAGCAAAACATACGGCCAAGTTATCTCAAGCCAACAAACCTGTTCATAGGCCAGTGGCTGCTCGTAAGGTAAGTAAACCCGTGCAGGGCGACTTACCCCAGGTTTATCACTTAAAAAATAAGCTGAAAGCTACTAAAGCCGCTTATGAAAAGTTGTTAAATCAACATGACTCTTTAAAGAGGGTGGCCGAAATATTGCAAAAACCTACTCAAAAAGCCGAAAGTGGCAGAGATAAATAACACTATTTATAAAATAAAGCATTAACTTTGTGCTCCGCTTTTAAACCATCGTTTAAAAGCGGTTTTTTTATTTACTTAATCACCTACAAACGTGGAATCACAGAGGAAACTCCTCCGAGTATTATTTATGATCATCGGAGGGATCGCTTTTTTCTTATTGGTGTCTTACAGACCCACTAGTCATACCAAGGTATCGGCACACCCCAAAACAGACTCAAGCCTGTACTACAAGGCCAAAATTAAACTTCTCGAAAAGGAACTTAAAAGTCACCAAAGGCTTCTTAAGGCTTCTTTGATAAAGACACAAAGGTGATCAATCAGTCAGTTGTTTGGTTGCCTGAAAGCAAGTCGTTTTTATACAATCTCCCATTGGATTTTATCTTTTTCCAAAAACAGATGAATTTTGGTATTTTGCTGCTCCAGATGAGAATACAATTCAAAACAGGCATCTTCTATATAACCAAACAAGGAGGTGCGTAACCCACGTGCTCCCGTTTCCATTTCTATAGCTTGATCTACGATCTTTTCAAGCACATCATCGTCTATTTTCAATGATGATTTTACCAAGGCTAGTTCTTTTTCATAGCGCTTGAGGGTATTTTTTACCAAAATATCCTGAAGGTGTGCTTTGTCTAAAGGATGAAAGGGAACAATGCGTGAGAAACGCCCAATAAGCTCTGGCATAATACCATACTCTTGAAAATAGACGGTTTTGTTCAGGTCATTTTCGTTTAATTGATAGGCAATGGCATCGGTATAAGCGGTTTCGGTTTTGCTGCCAAAGCCTATTTGTTGGTTATGATGATTAATGGTTTTGGTAATGCCTGAGAAGGCACCCAACGCTACAAAAGAGATAAATTCGGTGCTCATAGTGTCGCGGGGAGCATACGCCGAATGACTCAACTCTTCGGGAACATCTACCTCGGCACCTTCCAGTATTTTTAACAGCTCTTTTTGCACACCAAAACCACTGACATCTTTAGTAGTGCCTTGCCCGGCAAATACTGCACTGTTTTTACTGGTAGACAACTTATCAAACTCATCCAAACATACTACTCCCAAGGCGGCAAGGTCGTAGTTACCATCTGCTGCGTTTACCAGGCGAGTAAGTATAGATACCACATCTTGCCCAATATACCCTGTTTCGGAGTAAGAGGTGATATCAATCACAGTAGTGGGTAAGTGAAGAATTTTGTTGAAAACAATGTCGACTAAGTAGGTTTTGCCTGACCCGGTAGGGCCTACCAGTAAATAGTTGTCTTTGGGTGGCAATTCATCTTTAGGTATTTTGTCTACAAACACGTTCTTAAGACGACGAATATGGCGGCAAGCCATGAGGCTAATGGCCTGTACTGCTTTGTGTTGTCCTATATAACCGTGTAAGCGAACTTTATTGTAAATGTCTTGTGGGGTATGCGGCATTTGCGTCAAGATAAAATCTTCTATGCTTTGGTAATATTCTTCCATTTTTTGATTGGTCGTTATTTCTGAAAAGATAAAAAGAAAATATTTACTGGCAAATAACCATCATTTTCCTTATAGTGAGCTATAACTAAAGCTTGGCTATTTTTTTAGCTTACCACTAACTTTTTTACCTTTATTTTTTTGTAAAATTACTCAATAAACTATCTGCAAACAATATGGCTTTAGATTGGAAAACCGTCAAAGAATACGAAGATATTACTTATAAAAAACTCAATGGAGTAGCGCGCATTGCATTTAACCGTCCTGAAATAAGGAATGCGTTCCGTCCCAAAACCATTGCCGAGATGTTGGATGCATTTACCGATGCACACGAGAGCAACGAAATTGGTGTAATTTTGCTGACTGGTGAAGGGCCTTCGCCTAAGGATGGAAAGTATGCTTTTTGTTCGGGGGGTGACCAAAATGCCCGAAGTGCCAGAGGTTATAAGGGCTTAGATGGCATTGCACGCTTCAATGTATTGGATTTACAGCGATTGATCCGTTTTATGAACAAAATCGTGATTGCGGTAGTCCCTGGTTGGGCAGTAGGTGGTGGGCATAGCCTGCATGTAGTATGTGACCTGACGCTTGCCAGCAAAGAGCACGCTATCTTTAAGCAAACCGATTTGGACGTAGCAAGTTTTGATGGGGGGTATGGATCGGCTTACCTGGCACGTCAGATTGGGCAAAAACGTGCTCGTGAGATTTTTTTACTAGGAAGAAGCTACTCTGCCGAAGAAGCTTACCAAATGGGAATGGTGAATACTGTAGTACCTCATGACGAGTTAGAAAACGAGGCGTATCAATGGGCACAAGAGATTTTGCAAAAAAGCCCCACTGCAATCAAAATGATTAAGTTTTCTTTTAACCTCATAGATGATGGGCTTGTAGGACAACAAGTGTTTGCTGGTGAAGCTACCCGCTTGGCTTATCAAACCGAAGAGGCAGAAGAAGGACGCAATGCTTTTTTGGAGAAAAGAAAACCCGACTTTGATAAATTCCCAAAGTTTCCTTAAAAAAGGAAGTACTTCAAACTACTCTACCCTACTATTTTTTTTCGCCTCGGTTTGTGTCTCCACAACCGAGTTTACGAATCCTTAGATACCGATGAATGTCGGTGCTCAGCAAAGCTAAATCACCTCATCACAGCGTCTGGAAACATTATTTTTGAAGGTTTCGATCAGCTCGTGCCTTCACGAGTTGAGGCGATGACGGTACTTGAAAAAAGCTGGGTAGAGTAACTTCAAGCGATCAGTTAACTAGCTGATCGTTTTTTATGCTTTGCCCAGGTCTTTTACTTATACCAAGCTCTCTTTCTCTTCTTCTGTTACCTTCTCTTGCATACCAAAATAGTTCACTGGATTAATTTGCGCTTGTTTGTCTAGTTTAATAGGATAAATAATGAAGTAATAAACAATAAAAGCAGCTGACACTCCAATAATGAGTAGCTTCAGAAAAATGGGGGCGTCAGTAAGACGGGTGACAAAACTTTCGAGAAAACCAGCAATGATAAACACTGGTACAAGACCTACAATAATTTTTGTTCCTTTGACCGCTCCTCGTCTAAAAGATACACTTCGTGAATAGGTACGCGGAAATAAAATGCTATTGCCTAAAGCAAAACCAGCTGCTCCGGCAATAATAATTGCAGAGATTTCGAGCGTGCCATGTATCCATATACTTAACACTGATGTCCAAAGTAGCCCTTTTTGATAGAAAAAAAACTGAAAAGTTCCTAACATAAAGCCATTTACCATGAGAAAATACCCAGTGCCAAACGAGAAAAGTAAACCCAAGGCAAAGGTGTTAAAAGCCACCCTGATATTGTTCATAGTAATAGAAAAAAACATATCGTTTTGATGAGTCCCCTTATACACTGCCATAGGGTCACCGTTTTCTATGTTACGCAATGTCATGTTTACATAACCATCCCCTAATATCAAACGGGCAAAGTGATCGTCATAGGCTGTAGAAAGCGCCCCCAGCAAACAAGCAATAAAAAAGATAAGAAAAGAATAGAAAAACTCTTTGTGTACGCTGCGAAATAGTTGGGGCAACTCATATAGCCAAAAGCTGATGATGCGGCTTCCAGCTTCGCGACGATTACGGTAAATAGATTGGTGAACTTTGGCGGCAAGGTTGTTCAAATAGGCGGTTGTCTTGCCTCTGGGGTAATTGGTGCGGGCATAAGCCAAGTCGTCAGTGATTTCGATAAA
This sequence comes from Microscilla marina ATCC 23134, assembly GCF_000169175.1. Lineage (NCBI taxonomy): Bacteria > Pseudomonadati > Bacteroidota > Cytophagia > Cytophagales > Microscillaceae > Microscilla > Microscilla marina. Next base: position 10,437 of record NZ_AAWS01000019.1, on the reverse strand, counting down.
CAAATTGGCCAGTTGATCGGGGTTGGGACGTTTTTTCTTTAATAAGTTCTCAAACTTTTCCCATTTATCTATATTTTTCTTTACAAAGGTGGTTTCACGCATGAATTTTCACTTTTTTTGTTCGTCTCAACAGGTTAAAAAAGCGTTTAATAACTTGTAATTTGCGGCTCATACCTTGCTGCTCTTTGCTAATGTACGCAAAAACAATGAAAAGATGAGTAGAGTTAGTATTGAAACTACCCAAAATGTTCAAATAGATTATGACCTAGCCAGCATTGGTGATCGTATACTCGCTTTTCTTATCGATCTTGCTATTATTGTGGCCTACCTTATTGTGGCCCTTTTTATTTTGTACCACCTGGGTGAATCACTCGTACAGAGCCATCTTTTTGTCCCCTTTCGGGTAATTTTATTTTTACCTGTGTTATTTTATACATTGGCTTCCGAGGTATTTTTCAACGGGCAAACTGTGGGTAAGAAACAAAGAAAAATAAAGGTGATATGCGTAGATGGTTCTCAACCTACTGTTACTCATTACCTCATTCGTTGGGTATTGCGTATTGTAGACATTTACTTATTGCAAGGTGCTGTGGCGGTTATAGCCCTCTCGGTCAATGGCAAAGGGCAGCGTTTGGCAGACATGGCCGCAGGTACTACAGTAGTAAAAGTAAAACCCAAAATAGAGCTTGCCGATCTTAGACGTATTTTTAAGACTATAGACGATGAACATTACCAACCTACTTATGAACAGGTGTTGATATTGTCTGATAATGACATTAATATTATCAAAGATCTCATAGCAAAACGTAAAAAAATACGTGACCCTCAAATTTTTCACTCGCTGGCTCAAAAGATACAAGAAACACTCAATATCACTTATGATGGTCAACCCATGCCTTTTTTACGTACAATACTGCAAGACTATAATTATTTGGCAAATAAGGAGGAGTTTTAAACAAATGCTTCATTCAAACTCAAAAGAACTATATGAGATGTAGGATCTCTATAATCATAGTTTTTATGTGCCTGAGCAACTACTTTGGTTACGCTCAGTTTAATTTCCGTTTCAAAAAAATTACGGTAAAAGAGGGCTTGTCACAATCTGCTGTTTCTTCTATCATTCAAGATCGTTTTGGTTTTTTGTGGGTGGGTAGTCGCGATGGGCTTAACCGCTACGATGGGTATACATTCAAACAGTATTATCATCAAGCAGACAACCCTCAAAGTTTGCCCAATAGCACCATTATGCAATTGTCGCTCGATCCTCAAAAAAACTTATGGATTAGCACTCCAGGCTTTTTGTCTAGGTATCAGGTAAACCAAGACAGCTTTGTATCTTACCCAATAGCACTTCCCCAAAATGCCTCAAGTGAACCCCTGATTATCAAAAAAATTTATTGGAAAAACTCACAAGAAGCATTGCTTACCTCCTCTAAAGGGGTAATTTTGTTCAATGCCAACACTCACAAAGTGAGCATACCTAAACGCTACGAAAAGTTTAAGGGAGTTCATGTATATGCCATTGCCTTTGATGCCCCCATCAGCGAATGGATTGCTACCCACCAAGGAATTTACCAAGCACGAATAAGGGACAATAAAGTAAGCTGGACTCTACGTCTTGCCAGTAAGCAAGCACCTACTTATGTAATTAAAACTTCAGAAAATGTAGTGATTGGATCGGTACACGAAAATGCTTATGTATTTGATGCACTGGAACAGGTTTTCAGGAAGGTACCACAGGCAAAAGGTCAAAAGGTAGTGACAGCAATGAAAGAGTTATCTAATAACCAAGTGTGGATGTCGTGGGGAAATGTGAGCATTTTGGATACCAAAGGCAAATACCTGAGTAATATCACTTACGAAAAAAACAACCCTTTTAGCTTATCCAGAGATTTGGTTACCTCAGTATATGAGTCACAGGATGGCATTATTTGGTTGGGTACCAATGGCTACGGACTCAACAAATTAGACCTTAACCTATCGCGTTTTGGCTACATTGGTGCTTTTCCTAATACACGTGTTACCCTTGATGAAATGTACACACAGGCAATTTATACCGCCAATGATACCCTACTCTATGTAAGTACTGCACTAGGTTTAAATATCATTGATTTGTTCAACAAAAAATCAAGGGTACTCACCAATAATGCCAGTGTACGTAGCAATCGCATCAATTGTATTGTAGCTGATAGCACCCAAAGGCTTTGGCTTGGCTCTCAAGATGGTTTGTGGAAACTTGAAAATGACCAGTTTATCAATGTAGACAACCAAGTACTTAGCAGAGATATCGGGATCAATCAAATATTACTTATAGCGCCTCATACCCTTATGCTGGCTACTGATGCAGGGACTAAATTGTGGAATTACCAAACCAAGCAATTGACCCACTTGAGCTATACCAAATCAGTAAACACTTGCCTACCCTTGCTGCAGGGGTTTCTAGAGGGCTCCAGATTGGGGCTGCGGGAGTTTGATCAGCGAGGACAACTGAAACATCATTTTAAAGCTGGTAACTCCCAATCTCCTGTTCAGGTTAACATTATTACCCACATTTTTAGAGACTCGAAACAACGAATATGGATAGGCTCCTGGGGGGGAGGTTTGACCTTATATAACCCTAAAAGCCACAAGTCAACGCATTATGGCAAAAAGGATGGTTTACCTAACCTGGTAGTGTATGGTATATTAGAAGATAGCCGCCAACACCTATGGCTAAGTACCAACAAAGGACTCAGTTTTTTTAATACCAAAACCCGACAATTCAGAAATTTCAGAGAAACCGATGGACTCCAGAGTGACGAGTTTAATACGGCATCATTTTTCAAATCGCCTTACGGCAGAATGTATTTTGGGGGCATTAACGGGCTCACTTATTTTGCTCCTGGTACTGCTTTACAAACCCAACGGTACATTCCAAAAACCACTTTGATTGGCTTTACCATAGACGGTAAGCCAGGGCTTCGTCTTGACGAAAGTTTTGGTGTGGAAAGAATTGCTCAAGCAGGCTTAGTTACCCTGGGATCAACAGTACGTAAGTTTTCGTTTGAAGTAGCCGGCTTGGGTTATTCGTTGCCAGGGCATACTCGTTATAAATACAAAATGACGCCGCTTGATACACGCTGGATAGAAATGGGCAAACGCCGCTATATTCAGTTTAATAACCTTGCTCCTGGTACTTATCAACTTGAGGTTAAGGCGGCTAACTCGGAAGGGCAGTGGGAAAACAAGGGACTCAAAGTTACAGTAATCATTACCCATCCTTTGTGGCGGCAATGGTGGTTTGTAGCCTTATGTGCAGGGCTTGCTTTTTGGCTGGTGTTTGTATTATATATTATTCGCACCCGGCAATTAGAGCGTAAAGCGCAAAAACTTACTGCCACTGTAAAGCAACGTACCCAAGAGGTAGAAACCAAAAATAATGAAATTGAGGCTCAAAATGAGGAGCTACAAACACAGGCAGAGATGTTGATTGAGAAAAATGAATTGCTGGAGGCCATCAGGGAAAACCTGGAAGACAAGGTAAGGGAACGTACCCAAAACCTCACTCAACTCAATGAAGATTTATTGGAACAAAACACCAAGCTAGAACAATTTGCTTTTATTACTGCCCACAACATCCGTGGTCCTATTGCTCGTATTCAAGGTTTACTGCAAATTATGCCCAAAGGAGTAGCCCCTGATATAGTAGGGTTTTTAAAACTAAGCATAGATGAGCTCGATCAGGTAATTCGTGATTTGGTAACTATACTGGACGTACGCAATGGAGTAGACCAACACTTTGAAAAGGTAGAATTAAGAGCCTTGCTCATGCAAACTATTCAGTCGTTGCAAGATGACATAGATAAAACCAATGCTACGATCAATATTGATCAATTTGCTCCTTTGACTTTAAACGGGGTACGCCCTTATTTTCAAAGTATTTTTTACAACTTGATTCATAATGCGCTCAAATACAGTAAAGACGATGAAGACCCAATGATTCGTATTGCACACTATAAAAGGAAAAAAAAGGTGTTCATTACTGTTGCTGATAATGGGCTGGGTATTGAGATGCATTATGCCAAACAGAAAATTTTTAATTTATACCAACGTTTTCACCCCAAACGCCCAGGCAAAGGTTTTGGGCTATATTTGGTAAAAACTCAACTGGAGGCGATGAAGGCTGACATTAGCGTAACAAGCGAGCCTGACAAAGGTACTACGTTTACCATTAGTTTTCCTCTACACAAGACTTAGTACTGCGGAACAACAGTTTTCCTGTGGTTTGATAAAGTTATGCCGTAGCTTTTGCTTTACGTTTATTGGTATGTGCCTGTAACATTTGATTATATACTTCTACTGCGCTTAGGGTAAGTATCCAACCTAGCCAAAATGCTGCCATCAAAATATCGCGATCGTTCGCTATGATCATTTGTTTCAAGATTAAAAACACCACTCGGATAGAAGCAACTCCTAAACCTATAGCATAACTACGGGCAACCCATTCGCGGTGCTGAGTAACCTCCCCCCTACGAATATGGGCATAGGCTCTATAAGTGGCATATATCATAAACGAAGCAAATAGCAATACGGGTATCAGTTCTACTACACCAGCAAAAGGCACTAAAATGGCGAACAAGATGCCAGACACAGCTCCTGTAATACTGAATACCATAAATATTTTGCCCAAAGTACGGTGCAATTGAGGACGTTTTCGGCGAAAACTTTTGCTAAACTGCATGAGCCCTATGATAAGGTATGCTGCACCAAAAATACGGTGTACTACTTCAATGCCAGGCTTAGAGGCAAGCGCAGGTAATGCATCGCGGGTATAGTCTGTACCATATAAAATATTGGATAACCAGAGATGTACTCCTTCAGGTAAAATGTAACGACTAAGGCAAGCATATACTCCTACAACAGTAAGTATACAGGCTGTAATATAACCTGCGCGTGCTAGAGCTTGAATTTGTTTCATGGTGCAATGATTTAGGTTGCCCTCATTTCACTTTGTTAGAGGTACTAATTGCTTAGAGATGGCTCCCATTTTTAGGATAAAATTCGAAAAACTATAATTTCTCGTTTTAAATTTACGAAATACATTGATTTTAGGAAACATCGTATTTATGTTTTTATGGAATGAAACTATGCTTTTTGGGAATATCAATACATAGTTCATAGCTATGGTGTGGAAATTAACACCTGAGGACGAGCTAAAAATCAAATGGGTACATACTTATTTTAATGTGTGTGTGTGTTTACATTTGGTTGTATAAGTGAGGGAGTATTGAAAATATATAAGGAGAGGGAGGGGAGGAAAAAAATTGAAGGAAGCCCTTTAATTAAATTAAAGGACCTACCCCCAACATTTTTGGACTATGCTGACACAAAGTTAATAGTTTATGCTAATTAAAAAAATCAATTGCTAAAAAAATTAGCCAAAAATACATAAAAACCTGACATTCAAAACATTAAATTTTAGTCAACGCAAAAACGCCACTAGAGTATGCTCCAGTGGCGTTATATACTTTGATTGACAAATTCTAAAAAGTTAGTCCATTTTCAAAGGTTGATAGTCTTTAAACAGTTTAGGTTTGGCATTTTCTACCGCAGTACGGAACTCTTTCCAGTCTGTGGCAAAAAATTCATTGATTTGATTCACAGCATCCTTCATTGCTTTTTCGGCAAGACGCATCATGTTTTTCTGGTTGCTGTTAAACGCACCAAAAGCATTGCTCATATAGTAAGATGCCATGCCTAATTGTTGGGTTACTAGTTTTGGGTTGCGGTTGATTCCCTTTTGTTTTTGTTTGCCCAGCACCATTTCCATTAGCTTTTTCATTTTCTTTTTGGTGTCTTTGCCTTTCTTGCGAGCTGCTTTCACGCCATCACCTTTTTGACCTTTGAGCTGTGCCATGGCTGTTTTCATAGTTTTTTTCGCTTCTTTCATGCGGTTTACGGCTTTGGTTAATACCGCTACCTTTTGCATCATTTTCTCTGCAGTTTCAAGCTTTGCTTTTGCTACACTTATTGGCTCACTCTTGCGTGGGTCAGCTATTACCTTAATGGTAGTAGAGTCTTTTTGCCCCAAGTAGCTCATACGTATCTTGTAAGTACCTGGAACCACTCTGGCACCACCTGGCTCACCTTTGCCTCGGCGTTTACGCCCTGCGTTGCGATAAGAAGGAAAACGAACTCCTTTGCGATCTAACCTCCAGTAAGTACGATTTAAGCCGTTATTGCGGGGCTTTACTTTAAGCGTTCGAATCAAAGTACCACTTTCATCAAATACCTCTAGTTTAACCTGCTTGCCTTTTTTCTTCATTTTCTTTTTATCCTTAGGGTCTTTTGTAGCAGTTTTCGTTTTACTGTCTGCTTTGGCTTTCTGACCACCCTTCTTTTGGGGCTTGCTTACCCAAAAACTCAACATTGCACCACGACGACGGTTTTGCCCGGCAAACTCACCTTGCGCAAAGAAACGCCCGCCAGCACCTTGCTGATAGCTTGCCAGTACTGCAGTAGGTGGAGTAAATACTTTGATTTTTTGCTCCATTACTTTTTTGCTACCTTCTTTGGCAAGCACCCGCAAAGGGCGAATGTCATCTAATACATACGCTGCACGGCCAAAAGTACCAATCACCAAATCGTGCTCGCGGGGATGAATCACCATATCCATAGTAGATACTGTAGGGTAACCATTTGTCCATTTTGTCCAATTTGCGCCTGCGTCTATGCTTACATACAACCCAAACTCGGTACCTGCAAACATGAGCTTAGGTTCTACCGGGTCTTGCACAAACGAGCGCATGTACCCCCATACTTTGTCGGTGTCTACCAGGTTCTTCCAGCTTTTGCCATAGTTGGTGGTGTGCAATAAGTAAGGCTTCCAATCATCGCGACGATAGTTGTTAATCACTACAAACGCTTCGCCTTCGTTGTACTTAGATGCCCTGATTTGGGGAATCCAGCTTCCGGCGGGTACTCCCTTCAGGCGGCTGGTCAAATCTTCCCAGGTTTTGCCCCCATCGCGGGTAATCTGTAGTTTGCCATCGTCGGTACCCACCCATAACAAGCCTTGCTTTTTAGGACTGGGCTCAATGACCAAAATAGAGTTGAAGTTTTCGGCACCCGTAATGTCAGGGGTCAAGCCTCCGGTTTTGTTGCTTTCTTTTTGTTTTTCCTGGTCGTTGGTGGTCAAGTCTTCCGAAATAATATTCCAGTCTTCACCACCATTGATGCTTTTGTGTACATATTGACTACCGAAGTATACCGTGTTTTTATCAAAAGGGTCTATAGCAATTGCCGCGTTCCAGTTAAAGCGCAAAGTTTTGCCTTCGGGGTGCACAGGACGTAGCAGTTCCTGGCTTCCGGTTTTACGGTCGTATCGTCCCATAAAACCTTGTTGTGACATAGAGTAACCAGTAGTAGGCGAAGTAGGTACTACGTCGAAACCATCACCAAAACTAAGCTCTTGCCAATAACTATTACGAATACCTCCCCTGCGCCATACATAGGCAGGGCCACCCCAAGAACCATTGTCTTGCATACCACCATATACATGGTAAGGCGTAGCATTGTCAACATTGATGTGGTAAAATTGCGCTACTGCAATGTTATTCATAAACCTCCAGGTCTTTGCCTGGTCGCGGCTAATGTACATTCCACCATCGTTGCCCAGCATCATGAGTTTACTATTTTTAGGGTGAATCCACATGGCGTGGTTGTCAGGGTGTACATTGTTCATATACCCACCAATCATTTTCCAGGTTTTTCCGCCATCTTCGCTACGCGAATAATTAGACCACAGACTATACAAACGATTTTCGTTTTGGGTATCTACATAAATGTCGGCATAATAAAAAGGGCGATTGCCAAAAGGACCTTTAGCCCCCACATTGCGCCACTTAAGCCCTCCATCGGTAGATTTATAAATGCCATTTTTCTTAGCTTCGATAAAAGCATATACTACATTGGGATTACTCTGAGCAATGGCAAGCCCCATTCTACCCAAGTTGCCTTTAGGCAAACCATCTTTACTGCTAAGTTTTTTCCAGCTTTCGCCACCATCAAAGGTTACGTGCAAACCTGAACCTTTGCCCCCTGATTTGAACTTATAAGGCCAACGGCGAAACTCCCATAAGGCTACGATGAGTTTGTTAGGGTTGGTAGGATCCATCACCATATCGGCTACCCCGGTGCGGTCGTTGGCAGAAAGTATTTTTTTCCAGGTTTTTCCGCCATCTACAGTTTTGTATACGCCACGCTCGGGGTGATCGCCCCAGGCAGAACCTTGCGCTCCCACATATACAATATTAGGATTGGTTGGGTGCAACACAATGCGGTGAATGGTGCGGGTTTTCTCAAGTCCCATTAGTTTCCAGGTTTTGCCACCGTCTTGGCTACGAAACACCCCTCCCCCACTGGTTTGGCTATTCCGAGGGTTTCCTTCTCCTGTACCTACCCACACTATATGAGGGTTTTGCTGGTTTACTGCTACGGCACCTACCGAGGCTATTTTTTCTTTTTCAAAGATAGGTTTCCAATCCACTCCACCACTTTCTGACTTCCACAAACCACCCGATGCTGTACCACAATAGATGATGTTGGGGTGATCATATAAGGCATCTATTGATGTAACTCTTCCGCTCATCCCACCAGGTCCAATGTTACGGGCTTTCATTCCTTTGAGCTTTTTCATGTCCAGTTTTTGGGCTTGCCCTGGCAAGGTGGCGCAAAGCAAGATAAAAACTGCCCACAAAATATTTTGTATATGTTTCTGCATAATATAAATGTTATCAATAATCCACCTTATTCAGTCGATAGTCCATAGCAACGACAGGTGCAAGTCTTTAGATACCGATGCTATGTCCTGTTCCACGGGTAGCTAACAAGTTTATAAGTTACTTTTTTTAAGTGTTTATAATTTTGTTAGTTAGAAGCCATTGTAGTAAAGCCAACATCCATTATTTGGCAATGCTTTAGCTTTTAAGAACACTGTTTTCCTTACTGAAAAAACCAGTGGAGTATTATGTTATGACACTATAGTTGTTTTTAATCCCCCTAAATTAACTGTTTGCCTTGCCACTTGGAAGCTATTTTTGTAGGAACAAAACCAGCCTCTCACTAAAAATTGTATTATTCCCATGTTTAATATTACTAGCCACCATCACATCAACTCTTTAAAAATAATCTGGAGGTATTTAAACTTATAAAATCAGGGGTGAAAGAAGAAGTGATACTTTTGTAAATTAGGGAGATCACTTTTTTATAAAAAAATGGCTTGCCCGATGAACTTAATTATTTTAACCATCAATTCAGTCCTTATCCCGACAAACTACATCTTCATTTTTGGCTATCCAAAACTCTTTACAGGTGGGGGCTTTTATTCAGGTAAACACAGGTGGGGCAGGTGCCTTTCGGCGGAATTTATCATTTTTTGGGGATGTTAAAAAAGTGTTAAGCAAGTCAGCAACAAGAGGCAAGCTACAAGCCACAAGTATTTATACGCTAATCTGGCAATTCATCATTGACACTTTGTTGCTTCAATTGTGTCACTATTTCATCAAATGCTTCACGATTGATACCTTGCTTTTCGAGGTAGGGGAAATCGCTTTGAAAACCTTCAAAGAACTCGGCTTTGTCTTCAATATTATGTAGGCTTTGTTGGTAAAACTCCATTGCCTTTTGTGCATCACCCTCTGTCAAATATACATGCCCCAAATTCATTTGAGAATGAGATAACTCTATGGATTGCTCAAAATAGGGTTTGGCAGATTGAGATTTTCCCTGAATAAAGTAAAGCCAACCTATGTCCAGTAATAGTTCTTTATTTGCTGAGTTAAACTCTATGGCTTTTTGATAGGCTACAATGGCTTCTTCATAGTTATTTAAGTCGTCATAAGTAACACCTAAATTGATCCAGGCTTGTTCAAAATCAGGCTTGATCCCGATAGCTTTTTGATAGGCAGCAATCGCATCATCATACTTGCCTAAACTTTTGTAAACCACCCCTAAGTTGACCCAGGCTTTTTCGTAGTTAGGTCTAATCTCGATCGCTCTTTGATAAGCTACAATGGCATCCTCGTATTTACCTAAGTCGTCATAAGTAACGCCTAAGTTAGCCCATGCCTGTTCAAAATTGGGGTTAATCTCGATCGCTTTTTGGTAAGCAGTAATCGCATCATTATACTTACCCAAACCTTTATAAACCACCCCTAAGTTAATCCAGGCATTTTCATAACCAGGCTTAATCTCTATAGCCTTTTGGTAAGCAATAATAGCCTCTTCATATTTATCCAGCCATTCATAGTTTACCCCTAAATTAAACCAAGCTTTTTCATAGTTAGGTCTGATCCCAATCGCTTTTTGATAAGCCACAATGGCATCTTCGTATTTACCTAAGCCTTCGTAAGCTACCCCTAAGTTAATCCAAATATCTTCGTCGTTGGGTTGAATCCT